>DATKNJ010000336.1:0-16211 GCA_035541395.1 Anaerolineales bacterium | reverse complement strand
GAAAGCATCCAGCATTTTCAACGCGTACAGTCCGCTCATATAACTGATGCTGCGTTCCAAGACGGCATCGTATGCCTGCCATGGCATTGGATCATCCAAATCAAAATGGATGGCGCGGTCGTCGAGCCGGGCATAATCAATACCGCGTCGTTCCATCGCGCTGAAGATCCATTTCTCTTCCACGCGCATGCGCGAGAAGAGCACGCCAATTTTGAGTCTTCTATGCATAGGTCCTCAATTCGCCAGCAAAAACGGAGAGGAACAAAGATTTAAATTGATCTCTGTTCATTTTTGTTCATCTCCGATTACTCACCCCAATCTTCCTGTTCCATGGGCGCGAGCTGCACTTCGGCAGGCTCGAGCGCGGTCACTTCCAAATCCACGCCGCAATCAGGGCAGACGATGATCTCACCAACTTCGGTTCCATCTTCCAGCGTAACTTCAGCAGCACATTCAGGACAAGCAACAGCAGACATTTTTAATCTCCTTTGATTTTTGATTTCGCAATTCGAATTTGTTCTTTGACGGATTCGGGCGCAGTGCCACCGATGGCATTTCTCCGTTTGACCGATTCCATCGCGTCGAAAACATTTTTCACATCCGCTTCAAACGGACCGAGAGCTTTCCATTCGTTTAACGAAAGTTGATCCAAGCCCAAGCCTTTCTCCGCCGCGGCACGGACGGCCTTTCCCGTCACCGCGTGCGCCTCGCGAAACGGCATCCCTTTGCGGACGAGATAATCCGCCAAATCGGTCGCCAGCATGGACGAGTCAATCGCGGCGCGCATCTTATCGGTGTGAACGTTCATCGTCTTGAGCGCATCCGCCAACACTGGCAGAATCGCGAGCAGCGTATCCGTGGCTTGAAAGACCGGGACTTTATCTTCCTGTAAATCTTTATCGTATGTGGAGGGCAATCCTTTCAGTGTGGACATGAATCCGGTTAGCAAGCCAATCAACGTACCGGATTTGCCGCGCGCCAACTCAAACATATCGGGATTCTTTTTCTGCGGCATCAAGCTCGAACCCGTGGAGAACGCGTCGCTCAACTCGATGAAGCCAAATTCCGCGGTCGTGAATAACACGATATTTTCAGAAAGCTTGCCAAGATGGATTCCACACAAGCTGCAACAGAAAAGATATTCCGCGGCGAAGTCGCGATCCGAAACGCTATCCATGCTGTTTTGACTCGCTGAATCAAATCCAAGATTTTTCGCCAAAGATTCACGATCAATGGCGAACGCAGTACCCGCCAACGCGCCGCTCCCCAGCGGACAAATTGCAACGCGATCGCGTAAATCGTTCAAGCGATCGCGGTCGCGTTGCAGAGGCCAAAAGTGGCTGAGCAGCCAGTGAGAAAACGTCACGGGTTGAGCCCGTTGCAAATGAGTGTAACCAGGCATCAGGTCGGTTTGATGCGCTTCGGCTAAATCGAGCAGCGTGGATTGCAATCCTTGAATAACTTCATCCAAAAACGACAAAGCCTCCAGCATCCACAAACGAAAATCGGTGGCAACCTGATCGTTGCGACTACGACCTGTGTGAAGTTTGCCCGCGGCCGCGCCGATCAACTCTCCGAGTCGTCGCTCGACCGCGGTGTGAATATCTTCATCGCTTTCGATGAAAGCAAATTTGTTTTCTGAAAATTCTTTTGCTATCGCGTTCAACCCATTGACGATTTGCTCGTGCTCAACGCGCGTCAATACACCTGCGCTTTGCAACGCGCCAGCCCATGCAATCGAACCGCGCACATCTTGCAACGCCAATCTTTGATCGAACGGCAAAGACGTGTTCAACGCCCACGCGCGTTCATCGAGTTTGGCTGAGAATCGACCGCTCCACAAAGTCATGCTAATCTCTCTTGAAACGTGAATAATCGGGCTTGGGCATATCGAGGCCTGAGACCGGCAAACCGTTCAAGGCGCGCACTTTCAACGACAAACCAAACAAGCGGATGAATCCCTCGGCGTGACTCTGATCGTATACATCTTCCTGCCCGAACGTAGCGAAATCTTCGCGATACAAACTAAACGGCGATTTGCGTCCCGCGGAAATGATGTTACCTTTATAAAGTTTGAGCCGCACCGTTCCAGTGACCGGACCCTGCGTCGCGTTCACAAACGCATCCAAGGCTTCGCGCAGCGGCGTGAACCATAAACCGTTATAGGCCAATTCCGCGTATTTAACCGCAGCCATTTCCTTGAAATGCATCGTCTCGCGATCAATGACCAACGATTCCAATTCGCGATGCGCAAACAACAAAATCGTTCCACCCGGAGTCTCATAAACCCCGTGCGACTTCATCCCCACCAAACGATTCTCAACCAAATCTATGCGGCCAATGCCATGCGTCCCGCCAATCGCGTTAAGGGTCTGGACGATCTTCGCAGGCGAAAGCTTTTCGCCGTTGACTGCAATCGGATTGCCGCTTTCAAATTCGATCTCCACATGCTCGGCTTGTTCCGGTGCGTTCTCCGGCGAAGTGGAAATCTGGTACATTACTTCTTCCGGCTCATTCCACGGATCTTCCAACAAACCACCTTCGTGCGAGATATGCCACAGATTCGAATCGCGGCTGTAAATGGATTTGATCGTCGCGGTCACTGGAACATTATGTTTCGCGGCGAACGCGATCGCGTCTTCGCGCGAGCGGATTTCCCATTCGCGCCAGGGCGCGATAATTTTCAAACGTGGATCGAGCGCCATCACGGTCAATTCAAAACGAACCTGGTCATTGCCCTTGCCGGTCGCGCCATGTGCCACCGCATCCGCACCGACCTCGTGCGCCACTTCCACCAAATGCTTCGCAATCAATGGACGTGCTACTGACGTGCCTAATAAGTACTTGTGTTCATACACCGCCCCCATCTTCATCATGGGAAAAAGATAATCGTTGGCGAACTCTTCTTTCATATCGTGCAAAACGAATTGGCTCGCGCCACTCTTCAAAGCTTTCTGCTCCAAGCCTTTCAAATCTTCATCGCCCTGCCCCACATCCGCACAAAAGCAAACGACTTCACAACCATAGTTTTCTTTCAGCCACGGCACGATCACAGAGGTGTCCAGCCCTCCCGAATAGGCCAACACCACTTTCTTCACTTGCGGTTTCGGTTTGTCTTTCATACATTGCTCCTTTTGCAAAATAAAACGGCCCTCCGAGAAGGAGGGCCGTTTGGGTCGACTTGTATTATCTACGCACTTGCTTCGCCATCATCCAAACAAAAAGCTCCCGACCTTCTCAGGAGAAGTGGGCTTCGGACGACGGGTACGCGGCAGTGCGATCAGTAAGAACATATTGGGCGGTATTCTACCACCCGCACAAAATATGTCAATAGCAAATGGCCGTGAATTTCGTCCGAATGTAAGCGAATTAAACTTCTGTCATCGCCTGCTCCAAAACGAAATCCACCATTTTTTCCGGGATGTTGACTCCGGTGGTCGTGATGCTGTTACGAAATTCCATAGTGTGATTGACTTCGTTTACGACTAGGCCATTAGCTGTTTCAAACACATCGATCGCCAGCAACCCGCCGCCGATCGCGCGCGCCGTCCGCCGACAGATTTCTGTTAACTCCGGCGTAAACGGACAGTTGGTCGCGACACCGCCGCGCGCTGTGTTGGTGATCCAATTTTCAGATGTGCGATAGATCGCACAGATCGGTTCTTCGCCGACCACAAAGGCGCGGATGTCGCGTCCCGGCTTATCGATGTATTCTTGCAAATAAAAAACCTGGTGTCCGACTCCCAACGCAGACTTATGTTCGATAAACGCTTCGGCCGTGGAACGATCTTCCACTTTGGCGAGCAAACGTCCCCACGAACCGACCACGGGTTTCATCACAAACGGATAACCGATTTCATCTGCTGCGGCCAATGCAGATGTTTCATCGAAAGCCATGATCACGCGTGGTGTTGGGATTCCTTCTTTCACCAGAATTTGGCTGGTGACATATTTATCACCGCAACGTTCTGCCACAAGCGGCGAGTTGACAACCTTTACGCCGTTGGCTTCATAAATTTTCGAAATATAAAGTCCGCGCGAATATGAGATCGAACGCTCGAATAAAATGTCTACTGACTCAGGAATCCGCGAAATATCGAAATATAAGTCGCCATCGTTGATGCGGACGATTTCCACATCTTTGTGTTTTTCCAATTCATCCAGCAAATATTTTTCTTCGACGCGCAAACGTGTATATAAAAATCCGATTCGAGTCATGTTCCTTTTCTCCTTGTGTGCCACTCTGAGGAAGTTGCAAGCAACCGAGGAATCTCAATCATCATGGAAAGATTCTTCGCTTCGCTCAGAATGACACAATAACTAAATTCTTTCCATTATCGATTTCGTTACTTGCATAGTAGTCAACAAACCGCCTAAATCCGGTGTGACTTGATTCTCGGCGATACAGCTTTCCACTGCGCGGCGCAAAGAATCGGCGCAATCCTTTTCGCCGAGATAGTCCAACATCATCGCGGATGCAAGGAACGAGGCAATCGGATTTGCCTTACCAGTTCCAACAATTGTCGGCGCGCTGCCATGCACCGGCTCAAAGACTGCCGCGCTTTCGCCGATGTTTCCCGAAGCTGCCACGCCGAGTCCGCCGACGAACATACAAGCTTCGTCACTCAAAATATCGCCGAATAAATTTGTGGTCACGATGATTTCAAATTGCTCCGGTGCGCGCACCAATTCCATCGCGCAAGTATCAACAAGCATTTCTTGCATTGCGATGTCAGGATATTCTTTGGCAATTTCCAACGCGACCGCGCGAAACAAGCCATCCGTTTGGCGAAGGACATTGGCTTTATGAATGACATGCACCGATTTGCGATTCGTTTGACGCGCCAAGTCAAAAGCTTTGCGAATGATGCGTTCTGATGCGCGGCGAGTGATCACGCGTTCAGTGATGGCGCGGCTGCCATTGTCTTCCAATCTTTCGATGCCGGAATACAACCCTTCGGTGTTCTCGCGCACAATGATTAAATCAATATTCGGTTGCGAAGACGCGTGTGGGATGGAACGACAGGGCCGCAGATTCGCGAACAACTCCAGCGATTGGCGCATCCGCACAACGGGCGAGAAATAGCCGGGAATGTTGGGCGGTGTGGTAACGGCGCCAAATAAGGCCGCAGAAGAGGAGCGAATCGCGTCCAGCGTGGAATCAGGCAGAGGAGTTCCGAGTCGCTCGTACGCGTTGAATCCAATCTTGGCGCGCGTGAATTCAAAATCCAACGGCATAGCGCGCAAAACTTGTTCCGTGCAGTCGATCACTTCCGGGCCGATGCCATCGCCGGGCAAAAGACAAATGCGATACGTCATGCAAGCAGTTCCTGAATATCGTGCTCTTTCAAGAAGTTGACGATACCGCCTGCTTCGGCAATTTTCAAAACGAAATCGGGCAGCGGCCGCGCCTGGTATTGATGACCATTGGTTCGATTGAAAATTTCGCCGCTGGAAAGATTGACCTCAATATCATCGCCTTCAGCAATATCAGCAACCGCTTCGGGACATTCAAGAATCGGTAGACCGATATTGATGGCGTTGCGAAAGAAAATGCGCGCGAACGAAGGCGCGATGACACACTTGGCTTGCGAGCCTTTGATGGCAATCGGCGCATGTTCGCGCGACGAACCGCAACCAAAATTTTGTCCACCGACGATCACATCGCCGGGTTTGAAATTTTTTGCGTATTCTGGTTTCACTTCACAAAAAACATTTTTCGCAAGTTCAATCGGATCAATCGTGATGTTATAACGGCCGGGAATGATCTCGTCCGTGTTCATGTTTTCTCCAAACGTCCAGGCTTTTCCCATGAGAGTCTCCTTTTATTTTTCACCACGAAGAGCGCAAAGAAACACGAAGAAAAATCTTTTAAACCTTCGTGACGCTTCGTGTATTTCGCGGTCAAGAAATAGTTTCCAAACTTTTACGCGGATCAGTGATACGCCCCGTCAATGCAGTGACCGCGGCGGTCGCAGGCGATGCGAGATAAATCTCCGAGAGCGGGCTGCCCATGCGACCAATGAAGTTGCGATTCATCGTGGTCAATGCGCGCTCACCCGGCGCAAGAATTCCGCCATGACGACCAATGCACGCGCCGCAGCCAGTACCGGTTACGGTGCAACCCGCGTCCATCAAAATTTCGATTAGTCCGTTTTGCAAAGCCTTTTTATAAATGCGCGCGCTAGCAGGCGTGACAATTACGCGCGTATATGGATTCACTCTTTTGCCCTTGAGCAGATTCGCAACGATCTCCAAATCTTCATAACGTGCATTGGTGCACGTGCCGATATAAACTTCCTGCACTTCCAGACCTTCGACCTGCCCCAATGGCCTGACGTTGTCCACATCCGGGTGACAGGCGATTTGCGGCGCGAGAGTCGAGACGTCAATTTCGAGCACGCGTTCGTAATGCGGATTCACCGGTCGAATCTGTTCAAACGGGCCTTTACCTTTGGCGAGTGTTTCATTTTCGAGATAGTTGATCGTCACATCGTCAGCCGCGATCAAACCGCATTTCGCGCCGATTTCAGTGGACATATTTGGGAAGATGATCCGTTCGTGCATCGGAAGCTGGTCAATATAATCGCCGCCGAATTCCACCGAACGATATGTGCCGCCATCCATGCCAAGCAAACCCGCGATATGAATCATCACATCTTTAGCGTAAACGCCTTGCTGAGTCTGCCCATGCAATTCGACGCGAATCGTTTCTGGCACTTTGAACCAACATTTGCCGGTCACCCACGCCACGCCGATTTCGGTCGAACCAAGTCCAGTGCCGAACGCGCCCATTGCGCCGTAGGTATTTGAATGCGAATCGGCGCCGATCAAAATCGAGCCGGGCGTGACGAATCCCTCTTCAATCATCACTTGATGACATACGCCTTGTTGAAACAAGTAGGGCAATTCCTGTTCCTTCACAAAATCAATGATCTTGCGATGATTTTCCGCGGCCAACACATTCGGCGCGGGATACGCATGATCGAGATGAATCACGATTCGGCTTTTGTCGTGAATCGGTTTGCCGATTTCACGAAACGCCTTGATCGCCAGCGGCGTGGTGTTGTCGTGGCTCATGATGTAGTCCACATCCAACAAGAGAATTTCACCAGTATGAACGGTGTTGCCAACTTTACGAGAAAAAATTTCTTCAATCAAAGTACCCATAGAATCTCCTTTTAGGTAGTAGCGGCTTTAGTCGCTGGTTTCAAAGACGACTGAAGTCGTCACTACGTTTTTCCATTGCCGTTATATTTTTTCAACACCATGCGCGTCTCGGTGCGTTTCACGCCCTGCACTGTGCGGATTTCTTCGATCAGGTTATTCAACGCCATCACATTCTCCACATTGACAAAAGCATTGATATCGTAATCGCCGGTGATCTCATACACATTGGACACATTTTTGAATCCGCGCAAACGCCGCACCACCGATGACGTGTACACATGCGACTCGACTTCCAACATCACCATGGCACTGATGTCGTGCGGAATGACATCGATCTCGCGCCCCGTCACCTGCTCTGCGATCTCAATGATGTCCGTATCGAAAAGTTGTTTCCGGTCGTCGCCCAGATTTTTGATTCGGGAAACGATCACTTCCAACTCTGGCAGGCTGACTTCGATTCCGTACTCTTCCAATCGCGCTGCGACCGCGCTTTTGCCTGTGTACTTATCGATCACGATTTTGCGCTCGCGCCCCAGCAGCGACGGATCGAACGGTTCATACGTGCGCGGATCTTTGAGAATGCCATTGGTATGCACGCCACTTTTATGGCTGAACGCGTTTTGTCCCGTGATCGGTTTGTTCGGCGAGAGAAAGAATCCGGAAACTTTTTCGAGATAACCCGAGATGTCCATCAAAGGTTGAATATTGTATTTTTGGATTCCTTCAAGGTTATGAAAAGCGACAATGGTCTCGGCGAGATCAGGAATCCCTGTCCGCTCGCCGAGACCATTGACCGTGGTGTGAATACAATCTGCTCCCGCGCGGATGCCTGCCATCGCGTTCGCCAACGCCAATCCATAATCATCGTGACAATGCAAATCGATTTTGCAGGGAAGCAATCGCTGGCGCAGCGCACAGACCATTTCATACATCACGTGCGGCTGAATAATGCCAAGCGTATCCGCAAAACTGATTCGATCCGCGCCTGCTTCGATGGCCGCGTTGCACACTTGAACCAGAAATTCAAAGTCGGTGCGCGTGGCATCCTCGGGTGTGTAACGTACTTTCAATCCCAAACTGCGCGCATAGGCGATATGCTCGCAGATGATTTCAATTGCCTGCTCTTGAGTCTTGTGCAGTTTTGAATCCAAATGAATCTTGGAAGTCGCGTAGAAGATGGCGACGCGGTCCGCGCCGCAGGCTTTGGCGCGGTCGATGCCTGAGCGGGAGGCAATCGAATGGGCAACGATCTCAGCTTTGAGTCCGAGTGAAGCGACTTTTTCTACCGCTTTCGCCACGCCGGGCGCGACACTTGGGTCGCCTGCTTCGATCATCTCCACACCGACTCGATCCAGCATGCGCGCGATCTCGAGCTTTTCATCAATCGTAAAGTTGACGTATGGAGTCTGCTCGCCTTCACGTAACGTTGTATCCAAAATTTCGATCATAGGTTTTCCTTTACAATTTGTCCTAAGCGTTAGCGAAGGGTCTCTGCAATAAACTTGGAGATTCTTCGTCGCTATGCTCCTCAGAATGACAAGAATAAATATAAAAAGCGCTCACCGTTGTCGGTGGGCGCTTTGAGTACAAACAGGTAGACGCGAACGTCAATCAAAAAAAACGAATCTTTACCTTCTCTTTTTATCCTGTTTAACCAAAACAAGCCCGAACCCGACAACCGAAGTTGCAGAGTTGGGCTTGCGCTTAGACTTGGCCTCCATTAGAATGCTGGCTTTATCTCTAAACATATTGGGCGGAATTCTACTACGCTTAAAAAATATGTCAATAGTTTTGGAAGAAAGTTAACCACGATTTAACGTTACCCGTTCGCATCAATGATTACCCATTTGGGTAGTAGAAATTTATTTTTATAGCCCTATGATTTAAGGAATTACCTCCGCTTAACATCAAATAGGTGAATCCCATGAAAAGCAAAGATCAACCTCCCCAGCGTAGCCAGCCTATAAGAGAAGTAAATTCAAAATCATTCAATTGGTTAACAGCAGTTGATGTAAAAACCTGGTTGGACGAACGCGATGCTTGTGCCTTGGTAGCATCTGTTCGTAAAAATGGGGAAGCGACCCATGGAAATCTCAAACGCGCATTAGCAGCATTAAGTATTATGGGACATCGCTGCGGGGAAGTGAACGGCGAAGGCGATGGTTGCGGTGTGATGACCGACATCCCGCGTTTGATTTGGGCACAAGCACTGGAACAGGAAGGCAAACCCGGTTGGCTGGCAGAAGATCGTCGCTTCTTCGTCGGCCATTTTATGATTCCAAACACCGAGCCGGATGTAGCAGGAGTCCAATCCAGCGTCCTCAACATGCTGCAAGAAAGCGGACTTGACTTGTTGCTCGAACGCCCTATCCTTACTCGCCCTCAGGCACTCGGCAAGATGGCGCGCTTGCAAGCGCCACATCTTTGGCAGATCGCCGGGCTGGTACGCAACGGCCCGTTGGAAAATGTCGAGAGAACACTTTTCGATTTAGCGCTCGACATCGAACGCGACACCAATGTGATCGTTGCCTCACTATCGAGTTATGTCGTCGTTTATAAAGTGCGCGGTTCCATCGAAACTTTATATCAATTTTTCCCTGAACTTCGCAATCCCGATTTCACCACTGCTATCACAATTGGACACGCACGCTATTCGACGAACACGGCCACCAGCTTCGAGCGCGTTCAGCCCTTCAGCTTGCTCGGCCATAACGGCGAGATCAACACCATCGCGCGTTTACGTGAACAAGCGCAGATGCTCGGCGTGGAGTTAGTGCAAGGCGGCAGCGACTCGCAGGATTTGGATCGTTTGCTCGCGACGTTGATTCATCAATATCACTTCACTCTCACCGAAGCAATGGAATTGGCCTTCCCGCCTATCTTGAGCGAAGTGGAAAAACTTTCTCCCGAGCTGCAAACCATTTACAAATATTATCGTCAGGCTTTCGGTCCCTTCTCGCAAGGTCCGGCTGGGATCATTTCGCGTTTCGGTGATGAATGTGTCTTCAGTGTCGACGCGCTCGGTTTGCGCCCGCTGTGGTTCGGCGATACCGAAAAGGAATATTTCTTCTCGTCGGAAAAGGGCGTCTATCATCTCGACACGATGCGCCTCGATCCGATTCCGCTTTCGCCCGGCGAGAAGATGCGCATCCGTATTCATCGCAGCGGACAAACCGTGGAAGTCTTTGATTACGCCGCGATTCAACAGCGCATGCTGAATCTGACTCTGCGCCGCTTCGGATCGCTGGAAACATTGAACAAACGACTCGCTCTCCCCGCGCCGACGATTGTTTCCGCGCAAGAAGAATCATCGAAAGAAATTGAATTAGCCAACCCGCCCGCGCTTCGACTCGACAACCGCATGGCGGCTTTCGGCTGGGGCCGCGAAGACCGCGAATGGGTTCAGGATTTAGCCAAGAATGGCATCGATCCGATCAGTTCACTCGGCTATGATGGACCGCTCGCGCCGCTGTCCAAAGAACGACAAAACGTCGCGGATTATTTCAAAGAAGCGGTGGCGGTTGTAACAAATCCAGCCGTGGACCGCGAACGCGAAGTGGAACATTTCTCCACGCAAAGTGTGATCGGCGCGCGGCCTCCGCTCATGCCAAATGAATTAGGCGAAGCCACGACTCTGACCATCGACACGCCGATTCTGTTCGATGATCCGAAATATTCACCAAAGTTAGGCAATTTGCTGAATCAAGTCGCGGGAGAATCCGGCGCGCCGACTCTCGCACAAGTCATCGCGCGATTCCCGGATTCGAAAGTCTCGCGCTTACAAACTATCACGCTGCCGGGCGAATCCGCTGCAAACGGGTTGGAGCGACTCGCGCAAGCCGCGGTAGAAGCCGTTCAAAACGGCGCGCAGCTTCTCGTCCTGGATGATGCGGATTCATTTCAAGCACAGAACGGATGGATCGATCCTGTCCTAGCGCTCAGTGTGATTGACCGCGCTCTTCGTCAAACCTTTATCGAATCGTCTCCTTCTGAATCATCCACGCCTGTTCCGTTGGGCGATGATGGAAAGATCAATTTAGGCTTGATGGCATCCGCGCCGATGATCAATTTGCGCCGACAGGTTGGACTGGTTTTGCGCAGCGGCGCGATTCGCAACTTGCACGATGTGATTATGTGCGTGGGCATGGGCGCGGACGCGCTTGTGCCGTATCTGATCTTTGAAGCCGTGACTGAAACAGAGGCAACGCCCGAAGAACAAACATCGCGTTTGAAGAATACATTGAAGGCCTTGCGTTCGGGAGTCGAAAAGTGTACGAGCACGATGGGCATTCATGAATCGCGCGGTTACGGACGGTTGTTCTCCAGCATCGGCTTGAGCAATGAGATTGTCGCCGCGCTGGGAACGGTCAATTACGCGGGCTCGGAGGAAGGCGGATTGAAATGGGAACATCTCGATGCCGATCTTCCATTGCGCGCCGCGCAGTATCACAGCGCAGGCCGCGGCGACCTTTCACGCGTGAATCATTTTTATCCAAAAGTTTGGAAAGCCGCGGGCAAACTCGGCAAAGGCGAATCGGATTGGCGCGAATACGAAGAACATGCTGAGAACACGGCTAAGACGAATCCGGTCACGATTCGTCACATCCTCGGTTTCAAGTATCCCGAACAAAGTGATGTTCAGCCGAGCAACGTCAATCTGGATATTACCTCGCACAGCCTTCCGTTTTTGATTTCGTCCATGTCTTTCGGCTCGCAAGGCGAGATCGCGTATCGCGCTTACGCGGAAGCCGCGTTCCGTTTGAACATGATTTCGTTGAACGGTGAAGGCGGCGAGATTCCAGATTTGCTTGGGAAGTATCCATTCAATCGCGGCATTCAAATTGCTTCCGGACGATTCGGTATCACTGCTGAGACGATCAATTCCACCAATCTGCTTGAGATCAAAGTCGGCCAAGGCGCGAAGCCGGGCGAAGGCGGACATTTGCCTTCGCGCAAAGTCACCAAAAAAGTAGCGGCCGCGCGTCATGCCCGGCCCGGCGTTGACTTGATCTCCCCCTCTAATAATCACGACATTTATTCGATTGAAGATTTAGCGCAATTCATCGAAGAACTAAAGACCATCAATCCCAAAGCACGCGTGGCGGTCAAAGTTCCGGTTGTGCCGGGCATCGGCATCATCGCCATCGGCATCGCCAAAGCGGACGCCGATATTATTTGTCTCACCGGTTATGATGGCGGCACCGGCGCGGCGCGTGTTCATTCTCTGCGCTATGTAGGTTTGCCCGCCGAGATCGGTGTGGTGGACGCGCATCGCGCTCTAAGCGAAGCTGGCTTGCGCAACAAAGTGGAAATCTGGGCCGATGGCGGCGTTCGTACTGCCGCGGATGTTGTGAAGCTTATGTGCCTCGGCGCGAACCGCGTTGGCTTCGGAACATTGCCGATGGTCGCCATCGGATGCACGATCTGCCGCGATTGTCAGTCTGGCGCTTGCCATACTGGCATCACGACTCAAATCGAAACGGTAGAACAAGCCCAAACCGCGGGACTCAAACATTTCGTTCCGCGTGATCTTCATCAAGCCACGCAAGCGCTCGTCAATGTGTTCTGCGGGCTGGGTGAAGGCGTCCAGGAAATTGTGGCAAAACTCGGCTTCGAACGCGCGCAGGATCTTGTCGGACGCTCTGATCTGCTCGTGCAAATTTCATATCAGGAACAAATCGATCTGCGCGATATGCTTATTCCCGTTGATGATTATCTGAACACCAAACCAATCCCGGTTGCGTTGCCCGTTCACGAAATGGCCGTATTGGATCGCGGCCCGTTGCATCGTCCGCGCAATCATCTCACCACGGTCATTTCCAATCTGGTGATGGAAAACTTCACCACTTACAAACAGGAAACGATTCTCTTCGAGGACGACAAAGTGACTCCGGTCGACCGCGCCCTCGGAACGCATCTAACCGGCGCCCTAACTCGCTTCCGTCATAATTGGGCTTGGTTGCCCGGCCACGGCGGAGTCGGCGGACACCGCGAAACATGGCGTCAGCCATTGGAAGGAATCCGTGACACAAACGCAGTCCCCTCCACTGCCCTGCGCTTCTTCAGCAGTTCCGTGCCCGGCAACGGACTCGGCGCGTACAACGCCGACCCGGTTCGCATCCTCGTCGAGGGCGGCGCGCAGGATGGAGTCGCGAAAGGCATCTCTGGCGGACGCGTGGTCATCATGAAAGGCTATAACCATGATGGCAAGTTGATCGATGGATCGGTTGGAAAGAGTCTAGCTTATGGCGGCACCGGCGGAATCGTGATCGTGCAAGGCAATGCCGATTCACGCGCCTGCATCCGTCTTTCCGGAACCGACGTGATCATCGGCGGAGAAATTTCCAAACCGCTCAATGACAGTCTTGGCTTTATCGGCGCGCGCGCCAATGTTAAAGGTTTTCTGTGCGAATATATGACGGCTGGCCGCGTAGTAGTTCTCGGCGATCCCGGTCCGTGGATTTGCGCGGGCATGACCGGCGGTGTGTTGTATCTTCGTTTACAGCCGCATCTTAATTTCGATCAAGCTGCGATTCAACGTAGATTGGCGAAAGGTGCAAAGGTCGCGATCCAGGAAGTCGGTGAGAGCGATCTGAAAAACCTGCACGAACTTCTGACCATTTATGCAGAAGAGTTAAAGCACAATCATCAAATGGAAGAGTCGCAGAAAGTTCTCAACTTATTGGTAGATTGGAAGAACACTTTCGTGCGCGTTGCGCCGCTGGGCCAACAGGAAGAACAAAGATTCGCAACCGAGTAATTCAAGCTCGAATCAATCATCAAGAAAGCGACTTGCATATCGCGTGATTGCAAGTCGCTTTCTATTTATTCAAGCCAAGTCAATTGAAGATGCTCCATTTGGGTGAGGAATTTTTTGTTTTATAGAAAAGAAGATAAAGATGTCTGAACAAAATACTCCATAGGGGTAATAGAAAATCTTTTTTGATTCCATAAAATGAAAGCAACATGTTCACATCGAATCCTGACTTTTAGTTTGGAACGAGGTAACTATGATCTTAGCTGTATTGATCTTCATCCTGGCGTATGTGGCCATTGCAAGTGAAAAATTCCCGCGTCACTGGATCGCTTTGTTAGGCGGTGCGCTCTTGATTATCTTCGGTGTGCTCAGCCCAATGGAGGCGCTTTCTTATATCAACTGGGAAACACTTGGATTATTGGCAGGCATGTTTATGTTGGTTTCCATTTTGCAGGAAGCCGGTTTCTTTTCCTGGCTGGCCATGACGGCTCTGCGGAAAGTTAATTATCATCCCGTCTATTTATTTTTTATTTTGATCGCGTTCGCAACCGTCATGGCCATGTTCATGGATAGCATCACCGTGATGTTGTTCCTGTCCGCTCTTACGCTACAGCTCTGCCGTTTATTGGATCTCGATCCCGTCCCGTTGATCATTGCTGAGGTATGCGCGGCAAATACGGGCGGCGCGGCGACGCTGGTCGGTGATCCGCCGAATGTTATTTTGGGAACGACTCTCGGCTTCAACTTCGCCGATTTCGCCGCGAACACCGGACCGGTCTCTGCAATCGCCGCGTTGATTTTGCTTGGAGTCTTTTATCTCGCGAATCGCAAAGCGCTATTGAAAGCGCACAGTGCGTTGACGCAGGATATGATCGCCGAGATCGAATCTTTGCACAAAGAACCTTTGCACGCTCAAATGACTCGTGTAGGCTTGATCGGTTTCTTAACGGCTGTTATTTTATTGGTTTTGCATACTCCCCTCAACAGCCTGACCGGTTTGCATATCAACGCCGCAGAAGCCGCGCTAATACCTGCGGTGTTGGCCGTGATCCTCATGCCCAACGACCAACGCACCAAGACTGTCCTTAAAGTGGATGGTGAAAGTATTTTATTCTTCGCCGGTTTATTTGTATTGATTGGCGGACTGGAAAAGGCGGATGTCTTCAAAGCATTGGCTGATGGATTGGCTGGCATTTCGGCAGGCAACCCCAGCGGTTTAATCATCGCTTTGCACTGGGTGCCCGGTCTCGCCAGCGGCATCGTGGATAACGTTCCACTGGCACTAGCCATGAGTTATGTGGTCAAAGATTTGGCAGCCATCCCTGGCATGCCCGCGTTAGGACTGATGGTGTGGTCGCTGGCATTGGGCATCGATATGGGCGGGAACTTAACGCCCATCGGTGCTTCTGCCAACGTGGTGGCGTATTCTTTCATGGAACGGAATCACGGCTCAGTCGGATGGAAGCGTTGGCTGCTCGTGGCAGTTCCTCCAACAGTACTGGCAATGATCTTTGCTTCTCTGTTGGTGATGCTCAAGGGTCGTGTAGGTTGGTATTGATATGACAGCAGAAACGATTTATTGTTCTCAATGCGGACAAGCTTGTGCAGGCACGGCGCGATATTGTCACGTGTGCGGAAGTTCTTTGGTTCACGTGGAAGTGAAAGCGGAATCTGAATCTGATCCGCTCTCCTGGATCAAAGCGGTTTACAAACATTTGCGCAGCAAACAACCCACAGAAGCAGAAAGCATCGCCCGCGCCGAACTCGCCAAAGATTCCAACAACGCTATCGCGTACGCCTTGCTGGGTTCTGCGCTTATGGCGCAATATCAGGTGGCTGATTCTTACGAGGTCTTTCAAAAAGCGATCATGCTCGACCCCGGGAACTTTATCGTCAGTCGGGAATACGCACTGTATCTGGCGCACCTGGGGCGTTATGCAGAAGCTTCCGAAGAAGCCACCCGCGCCATGCAAAAAGCGCCTACTCGACAAGACTTCGAGAATACGCGTGACTTGCAGCGTATCATGTCGCAGAAGTCTCAGGGCAGTTTCGTCCGCCAGTCTTATCTTCCATCTTTTGGTTGGCTCTCACGTCCACGAAATTCCTAAGCACAATTTTTCAAACCAAATTTACTGCTAGAAACGAGGTAGCAACATGATTCTTGCCTTCCCTATCTTTGGATCGATTCTGATCACCATGCTGGTCAAGGCGCGGCCTTTTATCCGCACGCAGAAACCGGGACAGGTGATGGCAACGATCAAATTAAATCTCTGGCAAAAGATGA
>DATKNJ010000335.1:0-8548 GCA_035541395.1 Anaerolineales bacterium | reverse complement strand
CCGGCTCGACGATCAATTTGCGGCAACGCAAGGCAGCCATCGATTCGCTATCGCCCATGTGAACGATAATTTCATGGATGCACCAATCTTCTTGCGATGGATTGAAAGTCCATGCCTCGCGCGGGATGTCTGCCAGCGCGGCTTTCAGTAAATCGAATCCGCGGCCATATTGTTCGATCTTCTTATTGCGTTCTTCGCGATTCATCTCTACTCCTTTTATTCACCGGAGACACCTGCACTTGCGTGCGGCGCAAGTGTGAACAAAGATAAACATGATTTGTTCTCATTCATCTCTGTTCATCCTCGTTTATCTACAGTTCCATCTCAATTGCCATCGCGACTGCTTCGCCGCCGCCGAGACATAAGCTGGCGACTCCGCGTTTCAGGCCGCGATCTTTCAACGCATAAATCAACGTCGTCAATACGCGCGCGCCGCTGGCTCCCAGTGGATGCCCGAGCGCAATCGCGCCTCCGTTGACATTGACTTTGTTCCAATCCCAGCCTTGATCCGCAAGAGCATATCCATTCGCCAACACTTGCGCGGCAAAAGCTTCATTGAGCTCGATCAAATCAACATCTGAAAGCTTCCAATCGATTTTGTTTAACAATTTTGGAATAGCGCGCGAAGGCGCGGAGAACAGATATTTCGGTTCCACTGCAACTTGTGCATAACCGATGATTCTTGCCAGCGATTTCAATTTATTTTTTTCGGCATATGCGCGCGATGCAATCACCACCGCGGCCGCGCCATCGTTCATGCTGGATGAATTACCCGCGGTCACTTTGCCATTTTCTTTGAATGCCGGTTTTAACTTTGCCAGCGACTCAAGCGACGTATCTTTGCGCGGACCTTCATCTGTTTCTACAGCGACAGTTTCTTTTCGTCCCGCGATTTCAACCGGGACGATTTCCGCTTTGAATTTTCCAGCATCTTGCGCGGCAATTGTTTTTTGATGACTCTCAAATGAGAAACGATCCATCGCTTTGCGCGTGACCTCGTATTCGTCCGCGATGAATTCAGCCGCGTTGCCCATGCCCCAGTTCTCGAACGGATCCCACAATCCGTCATTGAGCAGGGCGTCGGTCAATTGTGTGTTGCCAAATTTCAGTTCGCCGGAGCGACCGGAGACAAGATACGGCGCGCGGCTCATCGATTCCATTCCGCCTGCAACAAACAAATCCGCATCGCCTGCACGGATGGCTTGCGCCGCGCTCATGGCGGCTTTCAACCCCGAACCGCAGACTTTGTTCACGGTCGTCGCGCTGACTGTAGTTGGCACACCTGCATAGATCGCGGTTTGCCGCGCGGGAGCTTGTCCCTCGCCAGCTTGGACCACGTTCCCCATCAAAACTTCTTCTATATCTTTGGGATCGATCCCCGCGCGTTCCATTGCTGCCTTGACTGCGATAGCCCCCAACTTTGTAGCAGGGATACTGCTTAGCACGCCCTGAAATTTTCCGATCGGCGTACGCGCAGCGGACAGGATGACAGCCTCAGTCTCCTTGCTCATGACACCTCCGATTGAATTTTGGCAACTCCATTATAAAGGATAAAGCCAATGACACATTATCATTGGCTTTATCGATGGAGGCTTATGGATTTTTAGTTGATTGGGTTAGACGATATGGGCGGAGTTGGTAATTCCTGTGTCGTCATGTATCCTGCGCCTGCGCCGACCAGTGCAGCAAGAACCACGCCGATTAGCCCAATGCAGATCGCAGTTCCTGCACCGCTTAGATAATAAATGGCTTGTTCCGCGGGACTTGCGGAAGGAGTAGGGATCGCTCCAAGACCGATCTTAATCCCCGAATACTGCATGAAAGCCAGTGCGGAGACTCCACCGATCATCTGGCCAATAAGAATCAGTCCGCCTGTGATGGCACCAGCAATGGCGCCATAGCGCGCGCCAAGTGACTTTGTGGAAGCGTGTTCCTGTTGGGCTGCGAAGAATCCAGCTACGCCTCCGACTAACAATGAAACCAACGGCCCACATACGCCAAAAAATCCTGCAACACAAACGTTCAAGACCAAACCAATGACGCCAATAATCAATCCTATTCTGACTCGTGGTTGCATTACATCCTCCTCGAGAATTTTTAAATACTTACTATACCTTGAGTTGATAACCTTTACTACTGGCATTTGTCATTTTCTTGAATGGCTTATTTTGCTCCTGCTGGCGCGAAGAAGCGGACTTTCCATACACCATTTCCTTCATCGCTCACAACCGTGTATGGCGTGACAACGATCACCCAGGTGTGACCCGGTTTGAGTGCGGCAGGCGAACCGTCTTTGTTGAGAAATTGAATTGGACGGCGCAAACCGGTCTTCTTTTCATAATCGCCGGAGACTGTGCTCCAGATCATTGGATACTCCTGTCCATCGCGGAAAAGATAAGCCGGGCCTTTGTTGCCTTGTTCAAGATGAATATCGAGGTTGGTCGGCTCGACCACATCATGATCGGCGAATATGACGATCACGTTTTCAAAATGAAGCTGTCGTCCGTTCAAGCGATCGGTATCAGCGTGCAACACACCTTCGGTGGCTTTGTCGGCGTTATCGGTGTAACGCAGATACGATTGATATAACGGATCATACGTCCAGCCGGATTGATTCAATAGCGCGAAGAACACGTTGATCTGTTTGGCTGGGCTTCCGCCCGCGGGGGGGGTGTCCGTGTAAAGATTGCTGGCGTAGTTGAAAGTCGGATCGGTCTTTCCGTTATCTTGCGCGATAGCTTCCATGCGCGTGATCGGCAGCATCGAACCGCCGCCCGCGTCTTCGTGAGTCACCATCGAGCACTTGGGAATTTTTGCCAATACTTCCGGCGAAGCAAAAGCATAGATCAAGCAAGAATCCTGAAAGAAGCTGGAGATATATGCGTAGACGAGTCGACCGGAACGAACGGGACCGACTTCGTCCTGAGCCGCTTTAACGGATGTATCTGGAGTGGGAGTCACACCAACAGGCGGAACCAAGCCCGCGTCCACGAGAAGATCATCGGAAGTCACGTCCGCTTCAACCCGACCGGTCGTTGGATCCGCGTCACTATCCTGATCCTCGTTCCCAACGTTGGCCTGCGTGAACTGCATGCCCGAAGGCAATTTAAATTCAACTGTGTAATGCCCGGGCTGCACATTGAATCCGTAATATCCGTTTGAGTCGGTGGTGGTCTGTGCAATTTGCTTGCTGGTTGAATCATATAAATTAACACATACACCGCCCACGCCCGGCTCGCCATAATCTTGTATGCCGTTGGCGTTGGTATCCAACCAGACGCGATTGCCAAGGATCGTTTCAGTTTGCGTGAACGGTTCCGTGCGGACTTCGCAGTCACCTTTGAACGGAGTCTCAGGAAATGGAAAGTCGCCATAGAACGCGCTGAGGAAACGCGTGGCGCCTTCCGTGATGTAAATCTCGAAGACATAATCCGCAAACGATAAACCCGCCTGCGGGCGTGCAATCGGCGGGAAGTTTGAAATGGAAATCAATAACGCGGGCAAATCTAACAGTGACGGATTTCTAACGGGTTGTCCGGTTAAGGGATTGTAGTCTTTCGGAAATTCGTTTTGATCCGGGCCAAAAGTGACTGGCGTGGAAATAGGTTGAGTTGTAGGTGGAGGCTGAGTCGACGCGCTGGGCTGTTGTGTCGCTGTGGCGACTTGGGAACTGTTCGAGCCTAAAGGCTCAGGCGTTGCCGTACTTTTAGCTGTGGAAGAAACGCAGGCTGAAACTGCAAACAAGATTACAAAACAGGACGCCAGAATTTTGGCGCGGCGTGATTTAAACATATGGCCTCCGATAAATTGGCGCGAGGATAATGAATATAGTCCGCTCGTGTCATCCCCCTTTGGTATCGTGCTTTTTATCTAACCAGCGATGAACGAAGATGCATGAAAAACTTTTCTGTCCGTGTCCTTCGTGGTAAACAATCAGGCTTCGAATGCGGCGCGAATACGCTGATACGTATCTTCCAGCGCTTCGGGCAGCACGCGCGTCGCTCCCAGCGTGGACATGAAGTTGGTGTCGCCCACCCAGCGCGGCACGATGTGGATGTGCACATGTTCTTTCACACCCGCGCCGGCTGCCTCGCCGATGTTCGCGCCGATATTGAAAGACTCTGTATGATAGATCTCGCGCAAGATTTTTGTACAACGCGCGGTCAGTTCCATCATCTCGGCGCGAGTGGTTGAATCGAGCTCTTCGAGGTTGGGACAATGCTCGAACGGGACCACCATCAAATGTCCGCTGGTGTACGGATAGCGATTGAGAATTACAAAGGCGTGCTCGCCGCGCAGTGCGATCAAATTCTCAGCGCTGTCGGCTTGGGCCTGCATCTTACAGAATACACAACCCTCTTCTTTATCGTGATTGTCGATGTATGTCATTCGCCAGGGTGACCAAAGATAATTCATGGATATTCATGAATTGTAGCAGAGAAGCGAATACACGGCGAGATGTTTTGATTAATTTTCGGTAATAATTTTTCCTTGTTGACAATCCTCCTCATCGTGGTATCCTCGCGGCAATGGCGCAGCCTTCACTTTTTGCATCTGTTCATTGGTCGGTGGCCGATCTGACGCGCTATCTGCGTCAGTTGCTGGAAGCCGACGAGATGTTGCAAGACGTGTGGGTGCAAGGGGAAATCTCGAATCTGTCGCGCCCCGCGTCCGGCCACATATATTTCACGCTCAAAGATTCGTCCGCCGCGCTGCGCTGCGTGATGTGGAAATCAGACGCGCTTCGTCTGCGTTTGAATTTGCAAGATGGACTCGCGGTGGAGATTCACGGGCACATTTCGATTTACGAAGCCAGCGGACAATATCAACTGTATGCCGATCAAATCCGACCGGTAGGTGAGGGCGCGTTATATCAGGAATTCCTGCGTCTGAAAGCGATGCTCGAATCCGAGGGCTTGTTCGACGCCGAACGCAAACGCCCGATTCCGGAATTGCCGCGCAAGATTGGGATTGTTACTTCGGCAACTGGCGCGGCCTTGCGCGATATGCTCAACATTTTGCGCCGACGGTTGCCATTGGCCGAAGTGATTCTGGCTCCCTCGCCTGTGCAAGGCGTGGACGCGCCGCCCGCGTTAGTGACCGCGCTTGAATCTTTGAATCGCCAAAAACCCGATGTGATTTTGTTGGCGCGCGGTGGCGGCTCCATTGAAGATTTGTGGGCTTTCAACGATGAACGAGTCGTACGCGCAGTAGCCGCTTCGAAGGCGCCGATCATTTGCGGGGTGGGCCACGAGACCGATTTCACGTTGTGTGATTTCGCCGCCGACCTGCGCGCGCCGACTCCCACCGCCGCGGCTGAATTGGCTACACAAGTGACGATTTTTGATCTGGCCGCGTACTTGAAAGACGCGCTCTCGCGGCTTGTTGCCGCGACTCAAAATTCGCTCGCGGCGCAGCGCGCCGAACTTTCCGCGTTCGCGACTCAACTGCGTTATTCTTCACCGCAGCGACGAATCCAATCTGAGCGCCAGCGCGTAGATGATCTGGCGCGTCGCGGCTTGACTGCGCTCGCGCATCATGTTCAATTGCAAAAGACTCAAGTGCAGGGCATGACGCGCCGACTCGAGTCGTTGAGTCCCTTGGCAGTGTTGAAGCGTGGCTATGCCGTGGTCACACGCAAAGATAATGGACGAATCGTTTCGCGCGTTTCGCAAGCCAGTGACGCGATGAACGTGCGCGTCAGCGATGGCGAATTTGAAGTGCGTAAATCGTAATTCGGTTGAACCACAGATAAACAGGGATGAACTTTAGTGTTGTGATAAAGATCCAGGAGATTTGATAAAAGCCTTTTATCAAAGTTCATTTGTGGTGAAGTTAATTTGCAAGATTTTCTCTAAGGAGAACTTATGCCGAAATCATCTGCTCCAAAACCGGTCAAGAACTTAAGTTATGAAGAAGCTCTCGCTGAGTTGGAAGAAATTGTCAACTCGTTGGAAGGGGAACAGAATCCGCTTGATGAGGCGATGAAACTATTTGAACGGGGACAGGCTTTGGTCACGCGCTGCAGCGAATTGCTCGAAGCCGCGGAACTCAAAGTCAAGCAGTTGTCCGATGATGCGCTGATCCCGTTTGAAGAAGAGTCGGCATGAACCTTCAAGCCATCTTCCAAAATAAGGTTTTGATCTCAGCGCTGGTCGCCTGGTTGATGGCACAAGGCCTGAAAGTTCCATTCGAGTATTTGCGTTCGCGTCGCTGGAATTGGGCTATGCTGTTGGCCGCAGGTGGAATGCCAAGTTCGCACTCGGCTTTGATCGTCGGTGCGACGGATGCAATTGGGCTGCATCTCGGTTACGATAGTCCGTTGTTTGCGTTGGGCGTGGCGATCGCGATGATCGTGATTTACGACGCGGCAGGTGTGCGACGTCAGGCCGGTATGCACGCTGAACGGATTAACTATTTATTCGAAGAGTTATTGCGCGGCCACATGTGGAGCGATGATGAATTGCGCGAAGTGATCGGGCACACGCCACTGGAAGTAACGGGCGGCGTGCTGCTTGGCATTATTGTGGCGACTGCGATTTGGATGAAGTGGCATTAACATGACGTTTCAAGCGATTGCTCACCGCAACGGTGAGCATTTTTATTTCCGGGACTTTCAACATCCACATCACAAGCGCGTAGACGACTCCCCCAAGTGCGACTCCGCCCAACGCGACGATCCAACGATTCAGACTCCCGAAAGCCTGCATCCAAATAACGAGCACGATCGTCATTCCCAGCGACGCGCCCAACGCGCGTAGGAATCCGTCAGCTACCGACTTGCCTTCGATTCCTTTTAATCGTCCGCGCATGAGAATGAAGAGAGTCGAACCTTCGAGCGCAGTGGCGAATGAATTGGCTAACGCGAGTCCGCCGTGCGGCATCCAGCCGATGCGACTGAATAATGCCGCGAACGCGAAACTGAGAATCACATTCAAGGTCATGGCAGCCGCGCCGACAAATACCGGAGTTTTCGTATCGTGCAGCGCGTAAAACGCGCGTGAGAGAACTTCCACAACGTTATGACCAAGTAATCCAGCCGCGTACCATAACAAGGCCCACGCGACCAAATCAGTGGAATGCGCGTCGAAGGTGCCGCGCTGAAAGAGCGCTGAGATCAACGGCTGGCGAAGTAGAATCAATCCAAGTGAAGCAGGCAGCGAAAGAAACAGCACGCCGCGCAAAGTCGCCGCGAGAGACGACCGCATGTGATCGGTATTGCCAAGCGCGGCTTGCGCGGAAAAGGTCGGTAACGCGGCGATGGCAATCGCCTGGGCGATGACCACTTCCGGCATCGTCATCACCTGCCACGCGTATTTGATGGCTGAAAGCGAACCTTCGGAGAGTCCGCTGGCGATGATCACATTGACGACGAAGTTAAGTTGCACCACCGCCACGCCGAGTAGACGCGGTCCCATCAAACGCCCTACTTCGCGCACGGCGGGATTATCGAGACCGAGTGTGAACAAATACGTGCGAACGGGCAAACGGATCAAATCCGGGATTTGCACAGCGAGATGGAAGAACGCGCCTACTACTGCGCCCCAAGCCAATCCGTAGATACCCATCGAAGGGACGAGAACAATCAGGCCGAAGATCATGCCAATCCAATACATGCTGGGCGCGAGGGCGGGCAACAAGAAACGTTGATGCGCGTTGAGGATGCCCATCAGCAATCCGCTGACGCCGAAGATGGCGGGCGAGATCAACAGCACGCGTAACAATGATGCGGCAAGTGCTTGCTGGCTGGCGGAAAAATCCGGGGCGAGAATGTAGCGAATGATCTGTGTTGAGAAAATTGCAGAGACGATGCTTAGTGCGGTTAGGAGAATCAGAATCAGGTTGATGATCGAAGAGGCCAACTTCCAGGCGGAGGTGCGGTCTTCTTTGGCGAGAAAGCCGGTAAAGGTCGGAATGAACGCAGAAGATAACGCGCCGCCCGCCACGAGGCTGAAAATCAAATCAGGATACGTGGACGCGGCATAGAACGCGTCGATGGCTTGATCGGTGCCGAAAGCGCGCGAGATCAGAATCTGGCGCACGAGACCGATTAGGTTGCTTAACGCGAACGCCGCCATGATCGTACCGGCGGCGCGAGCAATTTGGCGATTGGCATTCTCCGTAGTCACGGACGGGGATTATACAGCCGAATTTACTCGAACAACTGTGCTATAATGCCGCGACCCATCCGAAGACAAGGAGGAGTCGTGAATCGAATTTTACGATATGCCCTTTTTCTTTCCATCCTTCTCTTTTCAGCCTGCGCGTCTCTTTCAGAAACACAAACGCCTTCCACTGAATCGCCAGTTATCGGCGTCACCGGAACGGCGGAAGCGCCGCTGACCGATATTCCGTTGGCCGCGGGATATGGAGTCAAAGGCTCGTGGTTCGAGTTGTATTTTACGAATCCGCTCAGCCCGATGGCCAAACAAAAGACTGGCGGCCCGGACGGGCCATTGGTCAGCGCGATCGACGCGGCGCGCGTCAGCGTGGATGCCGCGATCTATAGTCTCAGCTTGGACAGTGCCCGCAATGCGTTCATCCGCGC
>DATKNJ010000334.1:0-16896 GCA_035541395.1 Anaerolineales bacterium | reverse complement strand
ATGCGCGATGGAATTGTCCGATTCGCCGCGTTCGACACTCAACGGGCGATCCCAACTGCGATACGGGCCGAGGAACGAATCGCGTTGCGTATCGAAGCCGGTCGGTTTTTCTGAGCACGCGAAGTAGGCAAAATGATCGCGGCGTTCGCGGTATTCTGTCTTGTGATAAATGACATCGTTTTCTACTTCAACTTGTCCGGTGGAGAAGTTGCGCTGGAAGTTGGTCGAGTCGTCCCACGCATCCCATAGACAAAACTCAATCGAGGAAAAGATCGAAAGATCAGCCGGAGTCTGGCGTTGATTCGTCACGGTCAATTGCCAGATTTCAAGATTCTCTCCCAATGGGACGAAGTAACGTGTCTCGGCGTGCACGCCTTTGTACGTGGACGCGATGGTTGTGTATCCCATGCCATGACGGCAGGAATATTCCTGCAAATCTTTTTGAGTCGGCTGCCAGCTTGGTGACCAGTATTCGCCGTCCGCATTGTCGCGTAGATAAATATAACGACCTCCATAATCGAGCGGTGCGTTGTTATAACGATAGCGAGTGATACGGCGTAGGCGCGCGTCTTTATAAAAAGAATAACCGCCAGCTGTGTTGGAGATTAACGCGAAATACTCTTCGGAGCCAAGATAGTTGATCCAGGGCAGGGGAGTATCCGGGCGGGTGATCACATATTCGCGGTGGGCATCGTCAAAGTATCCGTATTTCATTACACCATTCCTTCTTCCAGATTTGTGGACGGGTTTTGCCCGTCTGAAAGTTTATGCTTTGGCAAGATCATCAGAAAGAGCTTGCATTTTTTCTTTCGTCAAAATTTGTGGCACCAGCGCGGCGATCTGTTCAATGCTGTGATCGAGCGCCGCTTGCAGATCGGGAGAGGACATCCATTCGCCGAAGTGTTTGGTGAGCGCCGCTTTTCCGGCGTCGTTATCGAGGATGGCTCGCAGTGTGGACTCAGTGGTGAGACGCGCAGTAGCTTTCGGGGCGGGAATGAGCGTTGCAGTGGCGCGCAATGGCAAGTTGTGACTCGATCCACCGACGAGAATCTCGAACTCACCGGGTTCCACAATCCATCCGCCACGCGCCGGGTGATAATACCAAAACGCTTCGCGGTCGAGATGCAAGATAATGGTCTTGCTTTGGCCGGGTGCCAATTCCACTTTGGAAAAGGCTTTCAATTCCTTTTCCGGGCGGACCAGTCCCGCGCTTTTGTCATGCACATACACCTGCGAGATTTCTTTTCCCGCGCGCTTGCCAGTGTTGCGGATATCGAAAGAAATGTCGAGGCCTTCTTCTGCGGTAAAACGCGGCGCTCCGAGTTTGATGTTGCTGTATTCGAAGGTTGTATAAGAAAGGCCGTGACCAAACGGGAAGAGCGGCGCGATCTTTTTTGCATCGTAATAACGATAACCGACGAAGAGACCTTCGCCGTATAAAACCTGGCCGTTTTCACCGGGATAATTTAAGAACGCCGGATTATCTTCGTAGCGAACGGGGAACGTGGTGGGCAGTTTGCCAGACGGACTGACGTCTCCGAACAGAACATCGGCCAGTGCGTTGCCGCACTCCTGGCTGTTGTACCATTGATCGAGGATCGCCGAAACTTTATCGGCCCATGGCATGGTGACCGGCGAACCGGCATTCAGCACGACAATTGTGTTCGGGTTTGCGGCAGCAACTTTTTCGATTAGCTCATTCTGTTGGCCGGGCAAATTGATATCCACGCGGTCGTAACCTTCCGATTCCCAATCGTTGGTCAACCCAGCGACCACGATGGCGACATCGGCGTGTTTGGCGAGTGCAACAGCCTCTGCCATTGGATCCGCGGGGATCGGCGCCAAATGACTGACGCGAATGGAACGCCAGCGCGGATTCCCCTCCCACAGAAATTCCACTTTGACGGCAACTTTCTGTCCGACTTTTAATTGTTTTTCGGCAGTCTTTTCAAGGTTAGGCTGATTGGCTTCCCAGTTATCCACCAGCAATTCATTATCTAAAAACAATCTGCTTTTTCCGATGCTGCTTAAACCAAAAGTATGTGCGCCGGCTTTGGATGAAATAAATGTGCCACTCAACCGCATGCAGAAACGCGCCGGGTCTACATTCGGCACGGAATTTTCCAACCATTCAAAGGTGGAGCGGTCAGTGACTTCCTCATAAGCAGGCTTGCCGGAGAAATCAAGATTGCTGTACAAGCGCATGGTCAAGCCGCGCTTGCCATCGTCGCTGGTAAATTCAGCTGCGTTGAGCCGCGGCATTCTCTTATGCGCGAAGCATCCGATCTCGTATTCCACTTTGATGGATTTGCCAGCGCGGGCGCGGATTCCATCCAGCGGTGAGATGATGTAATGCGGCGAGACGCGCGAACTGCCGCCGCCTAGGACATTAGCGTATTCAGCCAGTTCGCCGATTACCGCAACAGTCTTGACTTTGGCTGGGTCGAGCGGAAGAAGGTTGTCCTTGTTCGACAGCAGGACAATCGCCTCGCGCGCGGCCTCGCGAATCACTGCGCGGTGTTCAGGTTTATCTTCCGATTTTTCTTTCTGCAGTTTGGGATTCTCGAATGCGCCAGCGCGTTCCACAATCCGCAAAATGCGGCGGACTTTGTCATCCAGCGCGGCTTGAGTCAACGCGCCGCTTTTCAACGCGGCCTTGACTTTTTCCGCGGTCATCCACCGCGCGGGGCCGGGCATCTCCAAATCGAGGCCGCCAGCAGGCACGTTGTCCGTATAAGTGCCGAACCAATCGGACATGACCAATCCTTCGAATCCCCATTCATCCTTGAGAATCTTTTTGAGCGTGTCATCGTTCTCACTGGCGAATACGCCATTGACTTTGTTATAGCTGGACATCACCGCCCAGGGCTTGGCATCGCGGATCGCCAGCCGAAACGGTTCAAGATAAATTTCGCGCAGTGGCCGTTCTTCAACTTTGGCGCTGATCGACATGCGTTCAAATTCCTGGTCGTTACAAACGAAGTGTTTGATGCACGCGCCTGCGCCGTTGTTCTGCATACCGCGGATATAAGCAGTCGCCATCTTGCCAGTCAAATACGGATCTTCGGAATAACACTCGAAGTTGCGCCCGGCAATCGGCGTGCGATGAATGTTCACTGTCGGCGCGAGCAGGATGTGCGCGCCTTTGGCTTTGACTTCGTCTGCCAGCGCCGCACCGATTCTTTCCACAAGTTCAGTGTTCCAAGTCGCGCCTAACGCGGTGCCAATCGGAAAAAGGGCAGAGGCGGGTCCCATATTTCCCCATGCGCCGCGCGCGCCGTTCGGGCCATCGGTCATTTTGATGGCCGGGATTCCCAAGCGCGGGATCGCGACTGTATGCCACAAGTCTGCTCCAGCTAAGAGCGAGATTTTTTCCTCCAGAGTCATTTGCTTGATAAGTTTGTCGATATCGGTCATGTGTTTTCCTTTATTGTGTTGCACCGCTAAAAGAATTACGGCAATCTGTTCATCATTTCAAAGCAAGCGCGGCTGTGGTGATACGGACATTCCCACGGACCGACTTTTGGAAGGTTTGGATAAGGGTTTGCATCTGTATCCAGATTCTTGAACCAGTCGCCAAATTGGTGATCGACAAAACGATTCTGGATGAAATTCCAAACACGTTTGGAAGCTTCAGCGAATCGTTCCTGACCTGAAATCTGGTACGCGTTATAGAAGCCGACCACCGCCTCCGCGTGAGTCCACCAATTCAAGTCTCTACTGTGAGGTCGTCCCGCCGATTCGGAGATCATACGGCCATCGGCTTGAAGCGCTTCCGCATAAACGGCCTGCGCCATTTGAACTGATTCATCACGCGCACGTTCTAGTAGAGCTTTATCACCCAAAGCTTCGGCGGCTTCCACCAAAAGCCAGCTTCCTTCGATGTCGTGTCCGTACGAAAACGGTTCTGGTTGATCCCAACTCCAGTCGTTACAAAAGAACAGACGAAAGTGATGAGTCTGAGAATCGATCACGCGATCCAAAAAGATTTCGATCAATTCTTTTAAACGTGCGCGCAGCTTTGGCTCATCCCAAACACGCGCCAAGCTGGTAAATGCTTCCAGCACATGTAAGAGCGTGTTCATAGACTTATCAGAAATTGGTTCTAGATCGCTCAAGCGCTGATTAGCAGGCGAAACCCAATCGCGTCCGCGGCCTTCGATATAGCCGCCATATTGTGAATCATGGTAATGGGCTTCGAGTAAATCAAAAACCCGGCGAGCTAAAGTCAAAGGTTCCGCTTCGCCGGTAGCTAAATGATATTCAGTTAATCCATAAATAAAGAAAGCCTGTGCATAAGCGTGCTTGCGCGCTTCGATGGGTTGGCCTTGCGCATTCACTGTCCAATATACGCCGTAATACTCTTTGTCCCAAAAATATTGGCAAAGATAATCGTACGCGCGTCGCGCCATGGAAAGATATTCGGGTTTCTTGTATTTTCGGAACGCGAGCGAGAATGTCCATAGGATGCGGCCATATAACACCGCCGAACGGGGAGCCTCGTTGTTGACTTTTAAGTCATTGCTTAACGCGCCGTAAAAACCCCCGTGAATCGCGTCGAGGGTATGCTGAGCCCAAAAAGGGAGGATATTGTCAGTTAATTCCTGCTCAATACATCGCTTAAGATCATCGGTCATAATTCAAAAAACATTGGCATGACAACCATGCGCTTTCTGTAGACTCTTTATCACTGCCATCCAATGTCAACTGACGAGTTAAAGCTCTGATGTGGTTTTGACAAAATCAAGAACCTCATCGAGTTTGGCAAAGGCCAAAGCCGTGACCGTATCCGCGCCGCCGTAATAGATCGCGATCCGTCCCGTGGGTTGGTCATATAGAGTGGCGCACGGGAATGCGACATTGGGTACATCGCCAACACATTCATAATAAGTTTGAGGCGACAGCAAGTATGGGCCGCCGCGATAAATCACTTTCCAGGGTTGATCCAGATCGAGCAAAGCCGCGCCAAAACTGTAGACGAATCCGTTGCAGGAGGTAAGAACACCATGATAGAACAGCAACCAGCCTTCGGGTGTCTCGATCGGAACTGGGCCCGCGCCGATCTTTGTGCTCTGCCATCCACCTTTGGTTCCCATCACAAAGCGATGTTCTCCCCAATGAATCATGTCCGGGCTTTGGCTCAGGTAAATATCTCCAAACGGAGTATGGCCATTATCGCTCGGCCGGCTGAACATTACATAGCGGTCTTTGATTTTGCGAGGAAAAAGAACGCCATTGCGATTGAACGGCAATAGCGCATTCTCGAGGAAGGTGAATTTTTCAAAGTCGAAGGTGTAGCCGATGCCGATGGTTGGGCCATGATAGCCATTGCACCAGGTGACATAATAACGATCTTCCAGCCAGAGGACGCGCGGATCGTAACGATATTGATAACGCCCAATTTCTGGATTGTCACAGGCCCAGTCAATGGGATCGTTTTCCAGCTTCCAATGGATACCGTCATCGCTAACGCCGCGATGAAGATTCATGTCGCGTTTTTTATTGTCGCAGCGAAAGACACCCGCAAATTTTCCATTAAACGGAACGACTGCGCTGTTGAAGATGCTATTGGATGACGGGATCAAATCCCGGGGAATGATCGGGTTGGCATCGTAACGCCAGACGATATCAGCACAACCTGCGGGCCGATCCTGCCAGGGAATGTTAGGCAAAGAAGAACTGGTCATGTTAGCAATACCTTCGTGGTCGGAATGAGAGAAACAGAGCAGACTAAAACACGGTCCATCAATTGGGTGGACGGTCAACGTGAATAAATTTATATTCAACTCGAGCTACAAAGAGAATGTGACTTCAATAAACTTGGTAGGCCGCCGCGATTTGCAGCGGCCTACTTTCGGGATGCATTCTCCTGAGAGGATACTCGGTTATTTCTCTACGCCAGTGATCACGATACCTTGAACAAAGAAACGCTGGGCAATGAAGAAGAGCAGCAGAGGGAAAAGGAGCGTAAGCAGAGAGCCAGCTTGGATCAATTCAGGACGTGAGCCGAACAAGGTGTTGAAACGTTGCAACGCAACAGAAATCGGCTGCAAATCCATTCTGCTGGAAAGGTAAACAAGGGGACCAAAGTAATCATTCCAAGCCCAGACAAGATGAAAAACCGTGACAGCGACAATAACAGGATAGGACTGTGGAATAATCACTGACCATAAAACCCGGAAGGGGCTGGCACCATCTATCATGGCCGCCTCATCCAATTCACGGGGCAGGGTCATAAAGAACTGTCTAAGCAAGAAGGTGTCGTAGGCATTAGCAAAGAATGAAGGAACGATCAACGGCAGCCAGGTTCCCACCCAGCCGATCTTGGAGAAGAAGGTAAAAGTTGGGATGATTGTCACGGTGGTGGGCAGGAAAATGACCGCAAGTAAAACCACAAACAAGATATCACGTCCCGGGAAGCGAAAGCGCGAGAAACCATATGCTACTGGGATGCAGGAGACCAACACACCGATCGTAGTCATAAACGCATAGAAGAAGGTATTCCACAAAACGCGCGGGTAGTTGACGTCATTCCACATTTCCACGTAGTTGCTCCATTGGGGAGCGAACACCCACGAGCGCGACAGTGATAAGTAGTAACCGGTCCAGACGATTGGATCATTGGCAGGCTTGGCCGGGTCGATAAAGATGCTGCTTTTCTGATAGCCCTTAATGAGGGCCATTTCCTTTGTAGTTCCATCCGGCTGTGGAACTTTGTAAACTTCTAATTCTTTACCGGAGTAATCACTCATGTTAATGGTTTGATCTACCGGGAACCCCGACTTATTTACCTTAAGAGTATATGTTTTTGTATTCTCACCAGAATAAATATAAGTGGGATACTTAGCTGGCCAGATCGGCGCGCCAGTAGTAGCGACCTGAGTTTGATTCTTTAAGGAGGTAAATACCATATACAAGAACGGCATCAGGAAGAGCGCGAGTATAGCTGTCGTAACCACTGTGATAAACAAAGGGTTGCCCCTTTTTACGAATTTCTTCCAACTCAGGCTGATATCCATTTTCTTTACCGATTTCTGTTGCAGGGATGTATTAACGCTCACTTCGACCTCCTTATTGCTTCTCACCAGCATAATAGACCCAGTAGCGGGCGGTAGCGAATAAGATAACTGTAAAAAACAGGATTATGATAAACAGCGTCCAGGCAAGCGTGGAACCATAGGACATATTCCCAAACACAAAAAATGTTTTATATAAATAGAGGTTATAGAAAAGCGTTGACCCCCCGGGGAAGCCAGTTCCCTGATTCAAAGCAAGTGGCACAAGAAAATACTGAAATAAACCTACAATGATCAATACCAGGTTATAGAATACTACTGGCGAGATCATCGGAAAGGTGACATTCGCAAATCTGGCTATGCTTCCAGCGCCGTCTACCTTGGCAGCATCGTAAAGATCAGTTGGGACAGCTTGCATTCCTGCGACCATGGTCAACATTGCATTGCCAATCCCCCAGATACCAAAGAGGACATACGCGGGATAGACCCAGTTAATATCATTGGCCCAGCCCGGAAGATTGCCTTTCGGCACTCCTAAAGATGACAGGATAGCATTCACCCATCCGAATTGGGGGTTGAGTACACCAGCCCAAAGGAAGATGGCCGCAATAAAAGGGACGATATAGGGCATGTAGAACATGGAGCGAAAGAAAGAATGTCCTCTAAGATCGGGATGATTCACTAAGAGGGCAATCCCCATCGGCACCAAGATCCCCACTGGAAGTGCAATCAATCCATAACGAAGCGTTACCCATAGGGAGCCCGGCGTCGAATCGGGCCGCATATTCCAAATTTGTGAGTCCTTGAACATCGTAATGTAATTATTGAAGCCGACAAACTTTGAGGCGTCAAAGGGATTATCGGTGAGTTTCAGATTCATAAAGGAGAACACCAATGTTGCTAGCATGGGTATAAGTGTGAAGGCTAGGAATCCTATGATCCACGGCGAAATGAATAAAAGCCCGTTCCGAAATTCGCGCCTAGCTAGGGGACCCATATCCCGGATCGATTCGGTAGAGCCTATTTTTGGAAGTTGGGTTAGATTTTCCATAACCATACACTCCTTGATCAAAATTCGTAAGGTTGTTTTGTCATATTGAACAAAGCGAAGAATCTCCACTTTAATGAAAAATTATACTCTTCGTTACACTCAGAATGACAAAACCCGTAGCATAGATATAATAGGCGGGCCAGTTATACTGGCCCGCCTTATTGCGATGGAAGTACTTTATTGTTGCTTGTCGAAGATCGCCTGCATGTCAGACAGGAAGGTCGCTTCCTCTTTGGCGAGGTCAATCGGTTGAGAGATCAACAAGCTATAGAAGGTCTTTCCGCGCGCAAAACCTTCAGCGAAATTAGGCGTATAGCTTTCGGCACTTGGTACATCCGGGTAGTTCAGACCGTCGGAGATCAATTGCCAGTTCTGAACGCCAGGGAATGTAGCCTGCTTGGCAGCGAGCCAAGGTGCAAAGTCTGCTGTGATGGCAGGCAGAGCGCCATAAGGAGCCGGTTTGTCAGCGGAGCCGATGATCAGCTTCTGAACGCCGGTGGTCTCGAGCCAATACATCGCATCGAAAGCAGCCTGTGGATTCTTCGTGCCTTTCCAGATGCGGAAAGTATCGGCATCGATACGACCACCGACCTTGCCGTTATAGTCAGGCATGGCGCCAATGTCCCAGTTGGCCGGGGATTTATCGGAGCCGTCTGTTGAAACATGTGACATACAGCAGGTATACCAGACAGGGTTATCGATCATAGCCACATGGTTACCATCAAACGGGTTGCCACCATTATTGAGGCTCTGCTCGTAGTTGTTGTTTGGAATGTAGGGTTGAGGGCCCCAGAGACCATTCCAGGTCCACTGCCAGGCAGCTTTCCAGGTATCCGGGAGTTGGGCAGTCTTGCCGTCAGCAGCTAACAGAGAGCCACCACCGAAGAAAGATCCAACATAGTTCACATGGTTCTCAAAACCCCAAGTAAAGCCATAGTTTACAATGTTGTTCTTGTCGAAGCCGGCTTCAGTCGAGTTCTTGCCGGTATTGTCAGTAGTAAGTGCCTGAGCGACCTTTGCGACGGTGTCCCAGTTCCAATCAACCATGGAGCCATCCGGCATCTTGTACTTGTCGCCGTATTTGGCGGGCGGGTAGTTATAACCGGCGCTGTCAAAGATGGCCTTATTATAGAAAATGGCCGAGGGATACACTGCGAATGGCAGGCCGACCGTGCCTTCAGAGGTCTCGAACAGTGAGAGCAGATTCTTATTGAAGATACTGGTGTCAACCTTGGAAACGTAATCCTTCAGGTCAAGCCACTGGCCGTGGAAGGCGTTCGAACCACTAAAGCCAACAGGGCCAATGATATCGGGACCATTGCCAGAGGCGATCTCAGTATTGAGCACGTCAATGGCGGAAGCATTGGGAACAATCTCGAGGATTAGCTGGACTTTGTCCTGCGAGGCGTTGTAATCGTCAACTACCTCTTGCTCTACGGGAATCTGAATTGCAGCGGTACCAGTGCCGAGACCAATGAACCAACGTATACAGGTCTTACCAGCCTGACACTGTGCAACAGGGAAAGGAGTCAGGGTGGCTGTAGCCGGAACTACAGTGGGAGCTTCGGTTGCGGCAGGAGCCTGAGTCGCAGCCGGGGCTTGCGTTGCGGCAGGAGCTTGAGTCGCCGGGGCCATGGTGGGGGTCGCCGGTGTGCCGCAGGCCGCGAGGATCATCGAAATCGAGATGATCACTGCGGTCAAAAGAAATAGCTTCTTATTCATGGTGAGTTTTCTCCTCGTACTAGAGATCGAATTGAGATTGTACAAAGTGAGACATTAAACGAGTTTAATCGCGGGCTTCACCTCCTTTACTATCCTTATCACGCGAGACAACCACACGAACGTCGGAGGATAATTTCAGTGGGAAGAAGAGTGATACCTTCGGTGGGTTTATCCTCGATCAAGTTGAACAGCTGATTGGCAGCAATGCGCCCCACTTCTTCTGTTGGAGCGCGGACTGTTGTCAGCGGAGGAGTGAGGAAAGCGGAAAGACGTAAGTCATCGAAGCCCACCACCGGAATATCTTCAGGGATGCGATGTCCATGTTCCATCAAGGCTGTCATCACGCCGATGGCGGCGTCATCGTTTCCAGCAAACACAGCATCGAACGCGATTTGTTTTCCGTTTTCCAGGAATTGAGTCATGGACTTATAGGCGATTTCTCGCTCGAATTCGCCAGAGATGATTAAGTTTTCGTCGAAGGGGATTCCATTCGCTTCCAACGCGGACCGATAGCCTGTTTCGCGCCAATAGGCATCTTCCTGATGAGAGCGGCCGCGCAAAAACAAAATGCGGCGTTTATGATGCTGCATAATCAAATGCTCCACCAACTTGTAAGTGGCAGCTTTGTTCTCGATCGTTACGCTGGGGATGTTCAAAGGTTGGGGAGCTGTGCGATGGATTAAGACCATCGGGAAGTTGCTCGAATGCAGCATGGTTAATTCGTCATCACTTAAACTGTCTGCATAGACAAGCAGACCGTCTGTGTTGTGCGGGCCAATCGGAAGAGACGTATCATCGTGACCACTGAACTGACCAGTAGAGATCAACAGGTTATAGCCTTTTGGGCGGACGACTGACTCAATTCCGAACAGAAGCGGGACGAAGAAATCGCTGGGGATATTGGTCAGCAGAATGCCAATGACGTATGTTTTTCGAGAGGCTAAATGCCGGGCTGCCGCATGAGGCGCGTACCGGAGTGAAGTCATGACCTGCTCCAAGCGTTCCGCAACTTCCTCTGAAACCGGAGCATTCCGATTAATATAGCGGCTAACCGTCGCCACCGAAACACCTGCTTGTTGGGCGACCTCACGTATAGTGACGGAGGAGGATCGACGAGTCATAGTCGCTTTGTGTAACCGGTTACTGTAACCAGTTACATTATTTCATAGGAAATAACGAAAGTCAAGAGACGTTTATCTTAAAAAATTACCCGTTCGGGTAGCTCGTGATCAACCCACCCACATATCGAAGGTAAAGAGCATGGCAGACATGCCCATTAATAGTAAGCTGGCAATCGTCCAAGTGCGGTCAAAGGCTTTGTTCTTCCCCAAATGGGCCAGCATGATGTACATGGCTGGGGCGATTAGCATGTAACGCGCCATGCTCTGTGCCGATCCGCTGAACACGGAGAGCAGGATCACCGCCAGGCTGAAGAGCGAAATTTCGGGCGCTCGGCGAATCAGCCACAAAGCGCCGATCGACGCCACGAGAACGGAGGCAACTTCCAGTCCAAAGTAGACCGTAGCCATCGGATTACTAGGCGCGTACGTAAACAGGTTGTGCTTCCAGCTTTCGATCGAGGCATTGATGTGTAGCAGGCCGCGTCCAAAATAGAAGGTTTGCAACTCGTTCCAACCCTCGCCAAGCTTGGAATATCGCCAGACGAGATACGCCGCGATAGGAAGCAGCGCGCAGGCGGTTTGGGCGAGCCATTTCCATGTGAACTGTTTGCCTAACGGTTGTTTCCAATCGATTGCGAATAGCGCGGCCATGCCAAGTGGCAAAGCCAGTGCCGCGCCATGCGCACGTGTCCAAGCTGCGAGCATGGCAAGTATAGAAGCCCACAACCATTGCTTGCGCCTGCTCAGGGCTAGTGACCAAAACGCCAGTCCGATAAACATGCCTTCTGTATAAACTTGCGCGAAGAAAAACGCGGTTGGAAAAATCAACATATAAAACACCGCGCGGAAAGCGCTCTCTTCATCGAACAGATCGCGAGTCATATCCCATAAGGCGATCATGCCTGCTAGAGTTCCTAGGAGCGCCACGATCACACCGGCCAGAGACGCGGTGGCAATTGGGTTTTTGCCGAGCAGGCTGAGGGGCAGCATGAAAGCTTTCATCGTGTATGGATATAACGGGAAGAACGAGTAATTCTTGATGACCAATTTTCCATTGGCCGGATCTAGCACGGCTCCTGCGCGGTGATCGTTATAACCGGCCGCGGCGATGCCAACATAATATTCTGAGTCCCACGCGACCTGGTTGTTCATAAACGGCTCGGTCAAATACACTTTGCCGAGGTTGCTCCTTGGCCCGGTTTCCGTTGCGGACCATTCCACTGCGTAATCGGGGCGCGCGATCTTGATGCGCATTTGGACAATCGCTTGAAAGGCATACAAAACCAAAAACCAACCAAGCCAGATCAAAACAAGGGTTCTCAAATGGGCTTTCATGAAGGCTCCTATGGTTGAACGATGTACAGAGTCATGGATTGAGCTGGGACTGTGATACTGCCGGATATATCCACCGATCCGATGTCGGCCGCGTTATGTGTTGAGTCCAACAGCCACGCTTCCGCCTGGACTTTGGATTGGCCCTCGATCTGAATCGGTTTGGTCTGCTCTTCGGATTTCAAATTGACCACCACGAGAGTCAAAGCTCCATCGGCGCGTTTGGCCGCGTAAATGGTTAGATACGGATCATCCGACGAAGCATAGATCTGTTCGTTGCCAAACATTTTATACATTTGATAAACATAGTAACTAGGACGTAATACACCGCGACCAATGAGTCCGCTTCCGCCGCCATCGCCGGAGGAAGTGAGCAGCCAATAATTCACCATGAAGACGTTTTCGCGAATCATCTGGCCGAGCACGTCCGCCATCCAAATCGCATGGAACAATGAGTCGGCGGTGGCTTCGCCGCTAACGGCTTTGTTGGTGGCAGAACTGAATTCTGTAACCGCGACCGGAAGATCGCGTCCGGTATATTTGTGTATCAAGTCGCGCAGATGATCGATGATCTTGCTCCACTGTGGTGCATCGTTTCGTAATTCGTCAATGGTCGGCGGATTGGCAACTTGACTGACAGGAAATGGATAACGATGGAACGAGACCACATCCACCAAATCACCGTTAGCTTTGAGGAACTCGTCCATCCAATAGCGGCCGGAGGAATCGGTGGCGGTTTGAACACTGTAGTTGGTGACGTTCTCAGTGCTGTAACTGAACTGATGAATCTCTGGCCCAACTAATTTAATGGAAGGATCAACGGCCTTCATGGCTTCTGCGATGGCACGCCAATCTTTATTGAAAAGCACAGTATCATATCCATCTTTCAATTCCTGGGAATACAACGACGGTTCGTTTCCGATGCCCCAATATTTGACATTGTATTTCTGTGTGATGTTGACATATTGCACGAGTTGCGCGGCCTGTGCAGGCGTGCCGTTTTTCAAGCGCACATCGATCATGGCGGTCGCGCCCATTTTGTTGATGAAGGCCATGAACTGGTCAATTTGCTGCGGCATGACATCGTTGTTGTCACCCCATGAACCGCCGGGGAAGCGCAAAATGGTGATTCCGGAATCGAACGCACTTTGAATCATCGTATATGGAACAGCAACCCACGGCCCATAATTGGAACCGTAAATGTATGGGCTGATCGCGCCCATGTCCATGGCGGGATTCACATAAAGCAGATTGGGAACCGCCGTTGGCACCGGCGTTGTCGGGAAAGCTGTAGGGATGGGTGTAAAGCTCGGTGTAGTGGTGACAGCTTCGGTCGCGGTTGGAGGCGTGCTCCCACATCCCGCTGCGATCAATGCTAGAAGAGTCAAAATCAGAAAGACACGCGTCATGGCATTCTCCGCTTGGAGTAATCAGATGTGAATTAAAAGGTTTGATGGTTTGGTTAACGTTTCGAGGCATTTTATCATTGATAGGGTTCAACTAAATAAATTACAATTGACCAAGATGTTTGCCTTTGCATCGTGAGAGGCGACATGGATGACCGAACCTATCATTTTCTGGCGGAACTGCTTGATGCTTTTTTGTGGGGAGGGGAGCTGGTCGGGAACGAGAATTTACCTGACCACGGTCCGGCAGTCTTTGTGTCCAATCATGTTGGTTCGCTTGGACCGATTGCCGCGATGGCTTCGTTGCCGTTGCGAGTGTATCCGTGGGTGATCGGCGACATGCTGGATGCGGACAAGGCGCCCGCCTACTTGAACATGGATTTTGTGGAGAAACAATTCCATTTGCGGCCGCCGCTGAGTTTGTGGATTTCAAAGGCTCTTTCAAAAATCACAGTTCCGCTTTTGCGCTCGGCCGGTTGTGTGGGAGTCTGGCAGGGCGAAGCCTTGCTCGATACGTATCGGGTCAGCGCGAATCTATTAGCCGAAGGAAAGTGCCTGCTGGTTTTTCCAGAAGACCCAAAGCAGGCGTTGAACGAGGAGTACCAAATGTCGCCTTTTCAAAAAGGGTTCGTCCATTTGGGCGAGTTCTTTTATAAACAGACCCACCAATGCCTGCGTTTCTATCCTCTGGTAGTGCATGTTGATTCGTCGCGTGTGAAGGTTGGCAGGCCGATCGCGTTCAATCCCATCAATCCGGCGCATCGCGAACGCGCGCGCATTCGGACTGTGCTGGAAGCCATGATCCATGAAATGTATATCAGTATGACGATGGAAGGTTATCAGGGAATCCCGTTGCCCCATTAGGAGAATATGCCCACCAAGAGTTCCTCGTTTTTGGCGGGAGTTCGAGCAGAATTCCCGCTTTTGATTAGTGTTTTTCCATTCGGCTTGATCTATGGCGCGCTGGCACTGGGCGCCGGTATTTCGGCGGCGGCCGCGCAGTCCATGTCCTGGATTGTGTTCGCGGGCTCATCGCAATTCATCGCCGCGCAATTGATTCATGACGCGGCGCCCGGCCTGGTCATTGTGCTGACCATCGCGGTCGTGAACTTGCGCCACATGTTGTACAGCGCTTCCATCGCCCCTTTTATTGAATCCCTTCCGACGCGTTGGAAACATCTGTTGGCGTATCTGCTCACCGACGAAGCCTACGCTATCGCGATCACACACTACGACGAATCCGGCATCACGCCGACTTCGCACTGGTTCTTCTTCGGCGCGGGATTGTCGTTATGGTCCACGTGGCAGGTCAGTACCGCGATCGGGATTTTCCTCGGCGCGGTGATTCCCGCCAGCTGGCCGTTGGATTTTGCCTTGCCGTTGACGTTTATCGCGTTGGTGATGCCGGCTTTAAAGAATCAGCCTTCGGTGGCGGCTGCGGTGTCCGCAGGTCTGACCGCTTTATTGGCGTATAGCTTGCCTTATAAATTGGGACTCATTCTGGCCGCGCTGGTTGGGATCGCGGTGGGAACAATTCTGGAGGGACGCAAATGAATATCTGGTTGGTTATGTTGTTGGGTGGCTTGATCACGTTTGGGATGAGGCTGTCATTCATTTATTTGTTCGGCAGGTTCGAGGTCCCGGAAACGGTGCGGCGCGCTTTGCATTATGTCCCTCCGGCAGTGCTTTCTGCGATCACCTTGCCTGAAGTACTGATGCCAAACGGACAGTTGAATCTCGCCTTAGGGAATAATCGCATGTGGGCCGCGTTGGTGGCGGTGTCCGTGGCGTGGCTGACAAAGAATACACTGTTGACGATTCTGGCTGGGATGGCTGCTTTGTTGTTATTACAGTTCGTGATTCAATAAACGTCGCATGGATGGGTATCATGCTGAGAATATTTTGTGTTGCGAAGCATCTCTTCATCGCCTGAGGCGCGAGTCCCTTCGTTCTCGAAGAACGCTCCAATAGAGTGACTCAAAAAGCCCGCTCGAATGAGCGGGCGATTTTATATGTACGCCAAATAGACTTGATTGCCGCCAGCTTCTTTGGCCCTCAACATGGACTGGCGCGCCTGGTCGATCAGCGGCTCGACTTCGGTCGCGGCGCTGATGCGGGCCGCGGCGGCCACGCCCGCACTCAACTCGACGTTGATCGGCGGGCCGTCATTGGTGGCGGTGATGCGCATCGAGCGAATGCCATTGATCACGCGTTCGGCGATCTTCTCGGCATCTGAGCCGATCACGCCTGCGAACGCGGCGGCAAATTCCTCGCCATCCCAACGGCCAATGCAATCGTATGGGCGGCATTTTTCGCGAATCACTTGCGCGATCACACGTAGAACATCATCGCTGATCATGACATTTTGAGGCGTGTTCAAGTTTTTCAGGTTATTGATGTGCAGGACGAACACGCTGAGCGGGGCTTGATTGCGGCGGGCGCGTTCCAACTCGGCATACGCCGAACTGAGAAAAGCGCGTTGATTCAGAAAGTTGGTGACCGGGTCCACGATGGACATGCTCTCGAGTTGGCCTTTGGCCTGGAGCAGGTTGTCGGCCAGGGCAAGGATGCGTTCGCCGACGATCACGCGCGACTTCAAGTCGGCGGGCGAGACCGGTTTGAAGATGTAATCATCGGCCGCGCCGCGCGCCATCTCCTGGTCGTAGACTTTGGTGGAGATCAACAGAATGTAAATGTGAGCCGGGAATTTGGAGGAATGGACATGCTCCACGAAGTGTTTTTCATCCACATCGGTGGTGGTGCGGTCGGCGATCACAAAACGGATCTTCCCCTCCTGAAGCAGAGTCCATGCAGCCTGACTGTTTTCCGCGCTGACCACCTCGTGTCCATTGCGCTGTAACACTTGCTGGATCACGGAGCGCTCGGTCAGGTCGTTATTCATCACCAATATTTTCATTCGGTTTCCTTTATCGTCATTCTTCAAAGAAGCCTTTTGTTAATTATAACCTTTTGCAAGGGTTTCCGCGCCGAAATCATACTTTTGTACTCCTTAGTTATGTCACAACAATCACAGTACCTTAAAATGTGCAATGTTTATCAGTGCCATTTGTCAGAGTAAAATGGGAGTATGGACAAGAGAAATAATTTCAGGGCTAGAGTTTGGAGAAAGACAAAACAAGAGCTTTTCGGTTCTTTTCGAGCCGGATTATATACAATTATATTTGCAATTGTGACTGCCTTCGGAAGGTTTTATGTCTTTGGAAGAAATTCAGCAGTGAATTATCTTC
>DATKNJ010000333.1:0-3525 GCA_035541395.1 Anaerolineales bacterium | reverse complement strand
GTCCAACGGAACGATCTGAGGCAGCCAGCGCGACGACTTTGAACCACGGATGACCATCGAGCAATGAAACGAATCGCTGACCAACGGAACCCGTCGCGCCAAGCACGGCCACAGGAATTTGGGATTGAGGCATGATGATTTCTCCTTTGTTTTGTGTACAGGCGCAACAGGTTGGCCTGTACGCGTTATTTGATAATTAACTCATGTAATGACTTGACCGCGTTTTCTGTATCCGCCGCGTTGACGACGAGGCTGATGGAAACTTCGGATGAGCCTTGTGCGATGGCGAAGACATTCACGCCGTTGTTTCCGAGCTGGCTGAAGACCTGTCCGGCCACGCCGGGCGTGTGACGCATCCCAACGCCGACCACAGTGATGATCGAAACATCTTCGGTCATCCAGATTCGATCAATGTCATCTTCTTCGATCTCGCTGGCAAAAACTTTTTCCAGCGAGGAGATCACAAACTCGGCTGATTCGGATGGCACAGAAAAACAAATGGATTGTTCGGACGAAGCTTGCGTAATCAGTGGCACGCTTGTGCCGGTGGACGCGACCGCTGCAAAGGCGCGCGCCGCCACGCCTGGAACGCCTAACATACCGCGGCCTTCAATTGTCACCAAACGTTGTTTGCGAATGGCAGTCACCGCTCGGACGACGTGCCCGTTGTTGATCGGTTTTCCGTTCGATGAGCCGTTGACGATCAAGCGCGTGCCGGGATGAGATGGATTGAACGTGTTGAGAATCCGCAATCCGATACCGGCTTCGATCACGGGTCGAATCGTTTTCGGGTGCAACACCTTCGCGCCGAAATATGCCAGTTCCGCGATTTCGCTATACGTGATCTCAGATAAGGTGCGCGCCTCGGGCGCGATGCGCGGATCGGTGGTCATCACGCCATCGACATCGGTCCAAATCCAGACTTCATCTGCGGGCAGGACGGAACCGAGAATGGCCGCCGAATAATCGCTGCCTCCTCGGCCGAGAGTTGTCACTACGCCCTCAGCCGTCGCGCCGATGAAGCCAGTTGTGATCGGAACAATGCCTTCGTCAAGCAATGGATTCAAAACGAGTTGAGTCTTTTCAGCCGAAGCTTTGAAATCGGGATGCGCGTTCTGGAAGTTTGAATTGGTCACGATCAACTCAGTGGACTCAATTGCTTTTACGTTAATTCCTGCGCTCGTTGTGGCAGCCGTTAACAAACGTAAACTCATTCGTTCGCCGAGCGAACCGACCGCGTCCAGTGCGCGCGGACTGGCTTCGCCTAATACCGCAATTGCTTTGCATAAATCAACAAAAGAAAAGATAAGTCCGTTGATTTGCTCTTTGGTATCCTTGCAAAGTTTTTCATCGTTGACCAAGGCATCCAACGCGGTCAAGTGTTTTTCTCTCAGCGTGGACTCCGCTTTCGCAAGCGTATCAACTTTCCCCTGCGCGGCGAGCGCAGCGCTATCTAATAACAAATTGGTGACCCCCGACATTGCCGAAGTGACCACGATCACGCGCGGCCATTCGGCGTGCGCATCCTTGATAATTTTTGTGGCTTTGGCGAGCGCCTCTGTTGAACCAACAGATGTGCCACCGAATTTCATCACGAGGGTTTGTTTTGATCCTGGCATATCATTCTGTCTCCTTTGTTTCGGTAACAAAAACGCCCCACGAGAACCGTGGGGCGTTGCGTGTACCGAGATAACCAGACTTCGTTATTTCTGTCCAACCACAAGAACCTCACGGTTGAGCCCGGAGGTAGTAGTAGTCATCATCATGCCGAAGTAATGGCTGTTCATAATTGGGCGGTATTCTATGCGCGAGTGATTGAAAAGTCAAGAGGTGGTTGTGGGTTTACATCTCGACGATGTTCGAAGCCGACTCTTGCGCGAGCGCGTGGCGATCTTCCTTACCGCGCACGAAAGAGATGCCAGCCGCGATAATCACCAAAATCGTCGAAACGAGGAAAGCGCTATGCATGCCAGTGACAAATGCTTTCATCGGGGCAGAACCCAACGTGACGTTGTTACCGACAAACAATTCCATCATTACATCGCGCGGGAGGCTGCTGGCTGCTACAGCTAGTGATAACGCGAAGCTGGTCACCATGCCGGCCTGGCGGAGAGTCGCTAACGTGCCGGAAGCAATTCCAAGTCGATTCTTGGGCGAGGCGTTCATCGCAGCGCTGGTGTTCGGCGGGTAGAATAATCCACCGCCGATGCCCATCAATGCTAAGCCCACGCCAATCTGCCAATAAGGCGTGTCAGGGGATAATTGCATGAACCATACCAATGCGGCACCTTGAATCAGCAGGCCGATGGTGGCCGGGATACGCGCACCGATTCGGTCGGCGATATTGCCGCCGAACGGTGCGACAAAGGAAGTCATAACCGGCAGCGGGATCAATAACAATGCAGCCTTCAACGGATCAAAGCCGCGCACACCTTGCAAATAAAACACGATCAGGAAGTTGACCGCGAACAGCGCCAAAGACTGCATCATGGCAGAAAGCACGGAGAAGTTGTATACACGGTTGCTGAACAGGGACAAATCGAGCACAGGATTTGGAGCGCGGCGTTCCCACCAGAAGAAAACTCCCGTACCGACAAGGAACAAGCAGAAGAGCAGGACAATCGGTGTCGAAGTGAAGCTGGCTTCAATGCCTAGAGTCAGGGCGATCAATAACGAGGTCAGGCCAATGCTGAAGCTGATCGCGCCGATGGCATCGAATCGTTCACCTTGTTTGCGCGTGGACATCTCTTTCAGAGCGCGGTATCCCCACCACGCGCCGAGGATTCCAACCGGGACGTTGATGAAGAAAATCCAGCGCCAATCGGCGAAGGTGAGAATCAATCCGCCGAGAATCGGGCCGGCCACACCGCCGAACGAGAATGTGATGGCGTTGATGCCAAGAGCTTTGCCGCGTTCGTTTGGCGGAAAGACCTCTGTGATGATTGCCACACTATTGACCACCATCATGGCCGCACCGCTGCCTTGAACTAACCGGAACAGAATCAATTGACTCGCAGTGCCCGAAAAGCCGCATAACGCTGAACCGATCGTAAAGACCACGAAGCCGAGATTGTACATGCGCACGCGGCCGAGAATATCGGCGACGCGGCCAAAGGTCAGAAGAAAGACCGTACTGACCAAAATATAAGCCATGATGACCCAGATCATTTCGACTAGGTCAGCATGCAGCTTGACCATCATATCCGGCAAGCCGAGCACAACGATGGTGCTGTCTATCGAGGCCATCAGTGCGCCAATGGTAGTCACGCTGAGAACGATCCATTTGTAATCAACATTTCTACCGAATAATTTGTATTGCGAACTTACATTTTCCATTTGAGTATGTTCTCCTCTAAGTTTGTTTCTTTTCTTTTTTAGATTACTACCTTAGGATAAGCCTGACTGGCGATATAAATCAAGGCCGCTACGACAAGGATTAACACAAGAAAGTCAGCGCCCACGCCATAAACGCTGGTTCCACCAGTCAGCATGAGCGCGCGTAACGCGTCCACTTCATAGGTCAAG
>DATKNJ010000332.1:0-9762 GCA_035541395.1 Anaerolineales bacterium | reverse complement strand
GCTTTTCAGTGCTTTCGCGAGTTAATGGCGCTTCCAATACCACGCGCGTTTCACTCAAACACTGCGGACAGCGTTCGCCGAATGGATGGCCTTTGGTCAACGGATAACGCAGGCCGCATTCGGGATTTTGGCAGACGCGGATTTCAAAAGAATCTGTGCTCATTATGTATTTTGCAGTTGATGTGTTAATATAAACTATAATTTCTTTTTGCGCGCAACAACTTGATATGCCTACAATCTTATTTAATAAACCTTATGGTGTGCTTTCGCAATTTACGGATGAAGGCACGGGTCATCCTACGCTCCAGGATTTTATTTCCATTCCAAATGTTTACGCGGCTGGTCGTCTCGACCGCGACTCGGAAGGCTTGCTTTTGCTCACCGATGACGGTGCGCTTATCAAACACCTCACTGATCCCGATCATCATTTGGAGAAAACATATCTTGTGCTCATTGAAGGAAGTCCGACTCAAGATGCTTTGACGCGGCTCGAGCGCGGGATTCAACTTAAAGATTATTCGACGCGTCCCGCGCAGGTCCACATCATCCCGGACCCAAACCTGCCGCCGCGACTGAAGCTGGTCACTCCGCATGGACCAACTGTCTGGTTGGAGATCAAGCTGAGGGAAGGAAAGAAGCGGCAAATCCGTCACATGACGGCCGCGGTCGGTTTGTTCACATTGCGATTGGTTCGCGTCGCGATCGGTCCCATTCAACTCGGAGATTTGCAACCCGGTCAATGGCGCAAGTTGACGAATGCCGAGCTTAATTCTCTGAAATCGAACCGGGTATAATTTTTCAAGCCATGATTCGTCTTTCTTCTGTTTTGATGTTGGCCATTTTGTTATTGGCCGCGAGCATGAGTTTGTTTCCGGTCGAGGCGGAAGCGCGGTCTTCTGACTCCGTTTTACCGCAGACAGGTTCCGAACTGCTCGCGGCAGTAAATTCTTTGCGCGCCGCGCATGGTTTGCCTGCGTATAGTGCCAATTCAATTCTGATGCAGATCGCACAGAACCAGGCTGATTATCTCGCGGCGACTGGCGGCGCGTACGGACATATCGGCCCGGGCGGTTCGCATCCTGTGGATCGCGCGGCCGCTGCAGGTTATCCGGTGAGCAGCTTCTTTTCTGAGAATTGGGAATCAGGCAGTGGACTTTCGCCTTCGGGGGCAGTATCCGCGTGGGAAGGCGACGCACCGCACTTGAATACAATGCTATCTGCAAGTTTGATTGAAGCGGGTGCAGGCGTTAGTAAATCGGGCGGAGTCGTTTATTATGTTTTGGACGCTGGCGCACCGGCAGGTTCATCGACCAATGGCTCGACGACAGTCAATGGGACGACAGTTCCCGTGACTATTCAGCCCTCGCAATACATTGTGCCCGTGACAACCAGCACTCCGAGATCAGATGGGTTTGTGTATCACGAAGTTGCATATGGACAAACATTGTGGAGCATTGCCATTGCCTATGGTACAACGATCAAGCAAATCGAAGAGTTGAATGGATTGACTTCGATTGACATTTACCTCGGCCAAAAGCTTTTGATCTTGAAAGGCCCCACACCCGCTCCAGTTACGCCGACCTTGAGCGTCACTTCAACTCCTGAATCTGTGACATCTACGCCAACTTCTGTAGCCGAAGTAATTTCTACTGTAACTGAAGTCGCAACAGATACGCCTGTGCCAACTGCAAAACCATCTACGCAAGGCGGAAGAAGTCTCAACTTGACCGCGATTTTGATTATTGGCGCGGCTTTGTTGTTCGCTGCGTTGGGAACCTGGCTCGGGACGCGCAAACCGGTCTGATTGAAATCTCCATGAAGAAACTCGATCAGCTGACGTTCACCCGCTTCATCGCCGCGTTCATGGTGGTTTTGTATCACGGCGGCACGGGATTATTTCCGTTCAACTTTTTTCCAATTGTGCCTTTGCTGACTTCAGGAAAAACCGCGGTCAGCTATTTTTTTGTCCTTTCTGGATTCGTGATGGCTTTGGCTTATTTTCGTCCCAACCAACGATTTGATTTCCGCGGCTATTGGACGGCGCGCTTCTCGCGTATTTATCCGGTTTATCTTTTTTCTTTTGTAATAACTTGCTTTTATTATCTTGATGTCATCGCGAAGATTCGGACTGAAAAGATTTTGGCAAGTTTGTTTTTATATCAAGCCTGGATTCCGACGTACGCGCTTTCGTTTAACATCGCGGCCTGGTCTCTTTCGGTAGAGGCTTTCTTTTATATTTTGTTTCCATTTCTCGCGATTTGGGCTACGCGTCAACCGGCGCGCCGATTGATTTGGATCTCGATTGGCCTGTGGGTGCTAAGTCAAGTGGTTCATGCGGGATTGGTTAATTCCCTTTCCGCGGATGCACGCAACTTTCTTGATTACTTTCCGCCGTTTCACTTGAGTTCTTTTCTGCTCGGACTCGCGGGCGGAATTTGGTATTTGACCGAATCTCATCGTCATACTGTTGCTCCCTCTTCGACGCGGATGTTTTTGATTCTTGCGTTGGCTTTAGTCGCTGCCGCGTTGACAGGACGAGAGTATCTCCCGAATCTCTTCTCTCATTTCTCCCTCGACGTTGGTTTGCTGGCGCCATTTTTCCTCGTCATTGTTCTGACATTGGCTCTTGATGCTACCCGGCTCGCAAGTGTTTTGAGTCATCCGCGTTTGGTTTTGCTTGGCGATGCCAGTTACGCGTTGTACATTTTGCATATTCCGATTCGATGGTTTTTGGAACGCGGCATTGCATTGACTAACGGAGTCATCACCTACGCGGAAATGTATTATGTGTATCTCCCGCTTGTGATTGTATTATCCGTTTTTGTTTTTGTTTATTTGGAGCGACCTGCGCGCGATTGGTTAAGGAAAAATATTCGTATGCTGTGGCTGTTTTTGCTTGACACGCTTCTCATCGCGGGCACGGCGGCTCTTAGTTTTTATGCCATGCTTGGTTTCGGTTCGAACTTGAAACCTTACGCGACCGCGCTGACTTTTGTTCTGCGCGTTGGATTGCCGATTTATATCTTCGCTCTGATTTTGTTCCGTTTGTATCGACCACGCGCAAGAGCTCAATTGTTCACGCGGCTCCTCGTCAGCGTTGGACTCGGGAGCCTCGCAGTCGCAGGTCTGCTCTACTGGGCGTGGACTCAGACTTGGGTCAGTATGAACGGATTCCCGCGCCTGATCCTTTTGTTGAATGGCGCGCTATTGCTCGTCTTTCTATTCGTGCCGCGTATTTTGCTTCGTCCGCGTCCTGCCATTTCGAGTGAAAAGGCCGTTTAAAGGAAAATTTATAGAAGTGTAATTTTGAAGGGGACGACAAATTATGGTATCCTCAATCCCCCGCCTATGAAAACTTTATTTCGTCTTCGCGGCTTTTTGAAGCCGTATGTTTGGCAGATTGCAGCCAATATCTTGTGCCTTTTACTGGTTACCGGCCTATCGTTGATTGTCCCGCAGATCATCGAGCAGATTGTAGATGACGGCTTGCTGAAAGGACAAGTCCAATATTTGGTTCGTTCCGCTGCGATTTTGCTCGCGCTCGGGTTGGGCACTGCCGCGTTGAATCTGGCGCAGCGTTATCTTTCCGCGTGGACTGCGGCTCGCATTGGCTATGATTTGCGTAACGCGTTGTATGACCGGATTCAGTATTTGACATTCACCTATCACGATCACACACAGACCGGACAGTTGATCTCGCGCTGCATCGAAGATGTGCGCGCCATTCAGGACTTTATGGGCGACAGCCTCATCCAAATGGTTCAGCTTGTGTTTCTCGCGGTTGGTGTGATCACGCTGCTGGTGCTCGCGAATCCAACTTTGGCGTTGATCTCCCTTCTGCCATTGATTCCGATGATTATGATGACCACCGATTTTGGCGGCCGCGTCACGCGCCTGTTTTACGCGGTGGATTTGACCCTCGGTGATCTCTCGGCTCGTTTACAGGAAAATGTTTCTGGCGTTCAAGTAGTGCGCGCTTTTGCACGCGAGCCGTATGAGATCGATCGCTTCGATAAGACCAATCGCAAGTATTTTGACTCACGCATCAAGGTCATTAGCGAGTGGTCGAAGGTAATGCCCACGACTAGTTTGCTGATCACCCTCGGCACGATTCTGATTCTGATCTTCGGCGGCCAATTGGTTTTGCAGGGCAAGATGACGGTCGGTGGGATCGTCGCGTTCAACGCTTATATGTTGATGCTCTCTGCGCCCGTTCAACAGATCGCTTGGATGGTCAACGGCGCGGGCGAGGCCAGCGCGGGCGCGCAGCGCGTGTTGGAAATCATCGCGACAGAACCGGAGATTCAATCACCGCCAAATGCAGTGACTCTGCCTCCTTTGAGTGGACGTGTTGAATTCAAGCATGTCTCGCTTCGTTATCTGGACGAGAAGTCGGTTGCCCTCACAGACATTGACCTCGCCGTTCAGCCGAATCAACTGATCGCGCTGATCGGTCAGACTGGCTCCGGTAAAACATCATTGGTGAATTTGATTCCGCGTTTCTATGATGTGACCGAAGGCGCTGTGCTTGTAGATGGCGTGGATGTTCGCGAAGTCGATCTCGGTTCTCTCCGCAAACAGATTGGTATCGTATTGCAAACCTCGCTGCTGTTCTCGGACACAATCGGGGCCAATATTGCTTATGGCCGTCCGGATGCCACTGAAGATGAAGTCATCGCGGCGGCCAAAGCTGCGCAGGCGCATGAATTCATCCTTGGCTTTCCGAATGGATATGAAACCATCGTCGGCGAGCGCGGCGTGACGCTTTCCGGGGGACAGCGCCAACGCGTGGCGATTGCGCGCGCACTGTTGATGAATCCGCGCATCTTGATCTTGGACGATTCGACCTCTTCAGTGGACACACAAACCGAAAAGTTGATTCAAGAAGCGCTCGATCATTTGATGGAGGGCCGCACTACATTCGTGATTGCGCACCGTTTGTCCACGGTGCGCCGCGCCGATTTAATCCTCGTGATGGAGAACGGCCGCATTGTTCAGCGCGGCAAGCACGCGGAACTTTTGGCGCAAGGTGGTTTGTATCGCGAGATCCATGATTTGCAATTAAATCAGGATCACGCCTTTGTCAGCGAATCAGAAGAAGTTGAATCGCTGGAGACGCGCGCATCTGCCGATCATTCATTTTCGTAAACTGGTTTACTGTTCGACATTTAATACCATGGCAAAAACAATTATTGTCCCTCCTGCTTACGTAACTCAATCCGAAGAACTGTATGACAAGGGCTACGATCCGAAAGTCGCGCGGCGGCTGTTTGGTTATACGCGTCCTTATATGAACCGCTTGAGCGTGGCGATGGTGTTGATGTTCTTTGCTTCTGCCGCGGCGGTGGCCGGGCCATACTTCGTCAAGATTGCGATCGATAGCGGCCTGACTGCCCAAAATTACGATGCCCTGCGTTACACTGTTTTGGCTTATCTCGCGGCGGCAGTGATTCAATGGGTTTGCACGTACTACCGCGTCAACATTATGTCGTGGATTGGGCAGGCCGTGATCTATGATCTTCGTACTGCGCTCTTCCAGCATTTGCAGCAGCTCTCGCTGAGTTTTTACAGTCGCTATTCGGTTGGACGCGTGATCACGCGCGTGATCAATGATGTGGAGACTCTGCGTGACTTCCTCACTTGGGCTGTGCTGGCCATCACGCGCGACATCTTCACGTTGATTATGATCATTATCGTGATGTTGAGTATGGACCTGCGCCTCGCGCTTCTGACCTTTAGCGTGCTTCCGTTTATGGTGCTGGCGACTCTGCTTTTTCGGAAGTTCTCGCGCCTCGCGTATCGAAAGGTGCGTGCCGCGATTTCATGGGTGAACTCGGTCTTGGCCGAAAACGTCAATGGCGTGCGCGTGGTGCAGGCATTTTCGCGCCAGGCTTATAACTACAACAAATTCGCGGATTACGTGAATCGCTATCATCTCGAACGCGCCGTTGATGCGGCGCGTCTCGCCTCGTTCTTTAGCCCGGTGGTGGATGTGCTCGGTGCGATCGCGACTGCGTTGGTTGTCTGGTTCGGTGGCACAGCCGTCCTTGGCGAAAAGATTACCGCGGGTGTGCTGGTCGCGTTTGTCTTATATATTGACCGCTTCTTTGATCCGATCCGCGACCTGAGTCGCCGTTTCGACGCGTTACAGTCCACGATGGCTGGTGGTGAACGCATTCTGGCTTTGCTGGATACCGATATCGATGTGCAGGATGCATCAAATGCACGTGACTTGCCTGTGCTCAAAGGCGAAGTGAAATTTGATCACGTTTCATTTCATTATTCGGATGATCCACAACCAGTGTTGACAGATATCAACCTGCATGTTCACCCCGGCGAGACTGTGGCATTGGTCGGCGAGACGGGCGCGGGCAAGACAACCATCGTCAAACTGCTCTCTCGTTTTCATGATCCGACAGCAGGCCGCGTGCTTGCGGACGGTCATGATTTACGCGATGTGACTCAATCCAGTCTGCGCCGCCAGATGGGAATCGTGTTGCAGGACCCATTTCTGTTCAATGGCTCCGTGAAAGAAAATATTTTGTTCGGACGCTTGGGTGCCAGCGATGAGGATGTCGTTGCCGCGGCGCAGGCGGTGGGCGCGCACGGGTTTATCCTCCGCTTGAAAAACCGATACGAGACCTCGGTCGAGGAGGGAGGCGTGTTGCTCTCTGTTGGGCAGAGACAGTTGATCTCGTTCGCGCGTGCGCTGTTGGCCGATCCGCGTATTTTGATCCTCGATGAAGCCACCTCCAGCGTGGATACGCAAACCGAGCAAATCATCCAAAAAGCGTTGGCTCGTTTGTTGAAAGGGCGCACCGCGTTTGTCATTGCACATCGCCTTTCTACGATCACCAGCGCGGATCGAATTGTGGTGATAGAAGGCGGCCGTATTGTGGAACAAGGCACGCATGCCGAGTTGCTGGAGAAGCGGGGCATGTATTACGAGCTGTATCGAACGGGTTTCCAGGAATAACTGCCTCTTGTTTGGAATAGTCGACACTTGTATACTATATATACTTTTTTGGTCAACATTCAGCACTTTTGGAGAGGCGTATGGACCCGATCACACTTGCCGCATCCGTGACGACTTTGCTGGCTCCCTATCTTGCCAAAGCGGGCCAGGCCTTGGCGGATAAAGCCGTTGCAAAACTGCCTGACGCCGCCGGAAAATTATGGAACCGAATCTTTGAGAAATTTCAGTCCAAACCCGCCGCGCAAGATGCTGCTAATGATTTGATAAAAGATGCTGGCGATAAAGATAACCAATCTGCATTTGAAACGCAATTGCGGAAAATTCTGAAAGAAGATCCAGCTTTTTTGGAGGAATTGTCTTCGTTGGCTGAAAATGCCAAGAAGGAAGCAATCAGCCTGCAGGGAAGCGGGGCCATCGCAACCAATGGTGGAGTCGCGGCCGGGCAAGGCGGTGTTGCAGTGGGCGGGAATGTGCAGGGCAATATCATTGTTGGAAACAACAATACAGTCAAAAACGATTCGAAATAATATCGTCCAGTAATTCTGAATCTTTATGGCCCAGTCGAATCCGACCTCGGTCAATGTTCAAGGCAACGTCGAAGGCAATATCGTCGTTGGCGATAATAATTTTGTCGTCAACACGAACTATGGCACGGTTGTATATAAGCAAGCCGCGCCGCGTGTTCAGCAGCGGAGTCTCTCGCCCAAGCCGCCGCGCAAGCCGCGCAGTTTTATTGGACGGAAAGCTGAACTCGATAAACTAGAAAAGTGGATTGCCGTTTCCGATCCGATTCTTTTGCATGGCATGGATGGATTGGGCAAAAGTACATTGGCCAGGCAGGTTGCCAATGGCGCGGCCGCAACTTCACAACCGAATGGCGTGGTCTTCCTCGAAGGTTTGGATGAAGCTGGTCAGATGTTGAGCTTGGGTGATTTGGTTCAACGCTTGTTCGATGCGTTGTTTGAATCCGAGCCGCCGCTCAAAGTGGACCTGCCAACGGCGCGCACCTATTTGAGCAATATCCGCGCTTTGGTGTTGCTCAACTCGATTTCGTTCCCCGATGACAATTTGCAAAAATTGTTGGATTTGTTTCCCTCCGCGCCGATTCTGATCGCGGCTGAAAATGGTTCGCGCCTCGAAGCGTTCCAGGATTTGGCGCTTCAACCGATGGCCCGCGAAGATTCGCTGGCGCTGTTTTTCGACCGTTCCGAATTGCGAATGGACTCGGCGAGTCAGCCGTTGGCCGATCAAATTGCGGCGCTGCTGGATGATGTTCCAGCCGCCTTGGTGATGGTGGCGAATGTCATCCGCGAAAAGAAAGTCAAGTTAGCGGACGCGCTTGAAGCATTGCGAGGCGTTTCGCCGAGTTCGCAGGACAAAGAACAGGCCGCGGTTGAGCGCGCGTGGACCTTGATGTGGAATCAATTATCCGAGGCGGAACGCGGCATGTTGACTCAGTCTGCCGCGGCCTTTGGGATTTCAGTCGATCGCAAATGGCTGGAGACGATGGCTGGCGGAAAAACTGTCAGCGACAGTTTGGAGTCAATGGAGTTGCTGCAGGCCAATAGTCCGCGTTTGAGGCTGATGCCCGGGATGCGCGCCATTATGCTTTCGCATGTGGACATCCAGGCCGCGCGTCAGCGTTGGCTAAACGAGATGTCCACTGTGATGGAAAAACGTTGGCAGGATTTTGAGTTTGTCAACGATGAGTTGGGCAACCTGCTTGGCTTGATCGAATGGTGCGCGGCGAATCGCGATTGGCTGAAGTTGATTGCATTGGGCCGCGCGCTTGATCCGTTCCTTACATTGCGCGGCTTATGGGACGCGTGGCGCAAAGTGCTCGGTTATCTGTTGGACGCTGCGCGCGCCACGCAGAATCGTTTGCTCGAAGGCTGGGCTTTACATCAATTGGGTACGCACGCGTTGGGCATGGGTGACGCGTCCGCAGCGCGCACGTTATTACAACAAGCTTGCATGGTGCGCCGCGCCGCCAAAGATGAAATCGGATTGGCGTACAGCCAACATAATTTGGGTTTGCTTGGACCGGCCGTCGCAGCAGCTTCTACAACTGCGGGTAGCGGTCTGTTTGTTTGGCTGATCGGCGGATTGGCGGCTTTGGCCGCCGTAGGCGCGTTGATTTTTGGCGGTGCGGCCTTTCTGGTTGCTTCTGTGTTGGCGCCTCGCACGCTGACGCCTACGATTACGTTGACAGATACGCCGCACCCAACGGTTACGATAGCCGCTACCGCAACATGGACCCCTTCTGTCACTCCATCGCCAACTTTAACTACAACCTTCACACCTACAATTACTGATACGCCGACGATTACGCCGATTCCAACTTATGCGGTTTTACCGGGTATGGTGATTAACGACACGGCTTGCTTTTATGGCCCGGGCAATGTATATCTTCAAAAGTACGGTCTCAAGGGTGGCGCGAACTTGAGCGTGGTTGGTATCAATCAAAATACAACCGGTATATGGCTTTATGTGCAGAATTCGTTTACGCCGTTGGCGCGTGCGGCCAATCCATGTTGGGTGAATTTGAAGAATATGCGTGTGGTGGGGAACTTGGCAGACTTGCAACCAGCTTATCCTGATAAGTCGCCATTGCCCAAGTCACCAGATTATCCTGCACCGACTAATGTAATGGCGATCCGCAGCGGTGATCAGGTGACAATCACGTGGGACTATACCACGCCTGTTCCGCCCGGCATGCGCGAAAGTACCGATAGTCCGCTTTGGCTGGTGGAATTGTGGACTTGCCAGAAAGGCCAGCTTGTCTT
>DATKNJ010000331.1:0-5833 GCA_035541395.1 Anaerolineales bacterium | reverse complement strand
CAAAACGCCTTTATCCTTGCTGCCGATCATAAAATAATAGAAATAATAATACAGCCAATTGAACGGATAATTAATCCAGCGGACTAACGAATTGGGTCGTCCGCCGTGATCTTCTAAAACCGATGGGCCGAGTCCTTCCAATACAAGTGCACGAACGCGATTCTCTTTGAGCGCGCCGCGTAACACAGCCTGTGCTCCGAGCGAAATTCCCAACGCGCTGATTTTATCCGAGTCAATCTCCTCACATTCGAGTAGAAAATCAAGTGCGCCCGCTATGTCATCGGCCTCGCGCAGGCCAAACGTGGAAGTGTCTCCATTGCTATATCCGTGAGCGCGCAAATCAAGAAGCAGGACGCCGAATCCTTTCTCGGCCAATAACTTGCCATGAACGATCATTTCTGCACCCGAACTGCCCAATCCGTGGACAAGGATCAGCGCAGCATGATTCGTGCCTGGCCAGAACCAACCGGAAAGCGCCAGTCCATCGTGGGATTTGAAATGAACTTGTTCAAATCCTTTCAGCTCTTCTTCGGTCACTCGCGACCAACTGTGCGGCGGATGCGCAAAGGCTAACGCGTGTCGCATCGGTAGGCTGATAAACCACAGAAACACCGTCACTAGCCAAAAGGCTAAATGTCGGATGGTGTAGATCGCGGCGGCGATCATGGCCGCGATAACGAAATAATAGATCAGCGAGTTGCGATAATAGCGCCAGCTTCGCATGTTATTTTTTTAAAGGTGCTGTATCATCTCTGGCGGTAAAGTTGCGCGACCCGACTCGGTCATCCTGCCTTCGGCAATCATCTTTCTGGCGCGTTCCTTATTTGTCTCGGTCCAGTTCGATTTCGGTCGGCGCGGCGAGAAGCGGGTTGCATATCGTTCCACGTCCATGCCTTTTTCGAAACCATCGATCCAACCGAAACAGATTGCTTCCTCCACCACCTCAAAGTAGGGAATAGACGGCTTCTTGGTGGCTTTCTTATACTGAATCAACCAAATCTCTTTTTTGGATCTGTGATTCCGCTCCAGCCACTTTCGGAAATCCTCGCGCCTCGTCACATAAAGTGTTTCGCCGATTTGCATAAAGTTCCTTTGTCATTGCAAGGAGCGGCAATCTCATAATATGTAAGGAGATTGCTTTGCCATTTGGCTCGCAATGACATTCCATAACGAAATCGCCTCTCAAGCGAGAGGCGACATTTCACAGGAGTCATCTCTCATCTCTCGGACATACGTCCGCCGAAGTTGGCACCGTTGTGAGCGGTTGCCGAGGCGTCATAGGGTCGGTCCCTCAGCCTCTCTGGATGAGTACACGTTATATAAATTGTTGCGGAAGTCTATCACACGGGAATGGGATTGTCAATTTAACGGCGTACCCCGCGATCGCTCGCGGGGCAGCCTTAGACCAACTCAGAGGGAGGAGAGAGAGTTTAACAAGCGGGCAAACCGGTAAAGGACTTGCCCGTTTTATACGGGACTATGGTTCGGATTGGTACCGCACCACTGACAAACTTGCTTGTCCATCGCATTACATTCGATGGCGTTCGAACAACGATGAGCCAGAATTCTGGGTGCCTGCTCGGGCAGTTCTTCGGGCGGATACACCACTTCAGTTTCCAGCGCGATCTCATGTCCGACGTGCTCACAATAACGGATCTTTTCAACCTGCCATGTACGCAACGACATCTGACACCTCCGAACGATATCCCTAGTGTACGATGGGTCAGGTTCATCTGCCAGTGACACGCTTCCTGAATTGTTGTGACAAAGCGCGGTTATCAGACTGGAAAAGTCTGATTTGATTAATAAAAAACGGGCGGTTCCCAGCCGCCCGTTCAAGTTATTTATGTTCGAGCCGATACACGGCTCCTTTCAAATCGACGATATATAACTCGCCGGATTCATCCTGCCCGAAACTGCTGATGTTGAATCCGGTCTGGAACAGGACTTGAGATTGCCAGCCATTTGTAGAGTGAATCAACCCCCACACGATTCCCGAACAATAATCGCCATACAGATAGATTCCTTGCCACTCCGGCAACGCTGCGCCGCGATAGACATATCCACCGGTTACTGCGCAGCCTCCTACTTGGTGGTTGTATTCCGCCACAGGCGCTGTGAAGTTGGGTTGGTTCTGCCCTTTGTAAGGATGGTTACCTTCCATGAGATTCCAACCAAAGTCCGTGCCGCTGGGCGAACCAGCCGGAAGAAAGTCAATCTCTTCCCAAGCATCTTGTCCTACATCGCCGATGTAAAGATCGCCAGTGGCTTTGTCGAATGAGAATCGCCACGGATTGCGCAATCCATAAGCCCATACTTCTGGCGCACTGCCGGTTGGAAATGGATTGCCATCTGGAATCGCATACGGATTCCCATGATCTACATCGATGCGCAGGATTTTGCCCAAACGCACATTCGTATTTTGCGCGTTGCCATACGGATCGCCTCCCGAGCCTCCATCGCCGAGGCCGGCATACAGATAACCATCCGGGCCAAAAGCCAATGAACCGCCATTGTGATTCGGGAATGGCTGCTGCACATGCAGCAGCGCAGTCTCGCTGCTCGGGTCGGCTACGTTAGGATCAGACGAAACATGGAAACGCGCGATCACCGTGTTTCCGTTATTATCCGTGTAATTGATGAAGAAGAATCCGCTCTGTGCGTAATTCGGATGAAAAGCGAGCCCGAGCAAACCTTGTTCGTTGCCGGAACTGCCGACTTCATTGGCAATATCGAGAAATGGCTTTTGGAGAATCTGTTCGTTTTGGAGAATCAAAATACGGCCATGCTGTTCAACGATGAACAACCGCCCGGTGCCGTCGCCTGGGCTTTTGAGGCCCACCGGACGAGTTAAGCCTTGCGCGACCATTTTCCATGTGTAATTGCCTGGATCGGGAAATATAGTTGCCGCCGCGGGCGTTGACGTTAAGGTGGGATGCGTCGCTTGTGTTGGCGGGTTGGGTGTGTTCGTGACGGGTGGAAGAGATGTATCAGTAACGGGAGCAGGTGTGATCGTGGAAGAAGGCGTTGTTGCCAAACAGGCTCCCACAGTCAAACCGACGACGATCAAAAGTACCAGTAAAGTGCGTCGTAAAAAATTATTTTTTTTCATCCTTGATCTCTACAGAATCTGCGTCCACCACATCATCGCTATTTGTAATTTTGGATTGTGCGTTGATGGCCTTGACGTGTTCGCGAACAACGTTTGGTGGACAGAGTTCGATAAACAAATAATTGGTGATCCATAGAACGGCGGCATCGTCCAGTTCGCCAATGATCGGCAGGGCGATATCTGGAATGAGATCGATCGGCGAGATCAAATAAAGCAAACCGGCGATCGGGAGAATCTTGAGCCAAGGGCTGACGCGCCCGTCACCGATCAGGCGCAGGATCAGTTTGACTCGCAAAACAAAATCGCGCAACATGCCGCCTTGTGGCGGGATCAGCAGGTTTTTATCAGCCATGTATGTCTCCTGTCATTTGTAACTGTGAAGTGATTACATTATACACGTATAAAAAAATCGGTCTCTTTTATCATAAAAATATACGTAAAAAATTGTTTGGAGTCTCACATGGAAATGTTGATCGATTTTCCGGGGGGCGCACGCGTGGATGCGCATTTTGGCTCGCATATTGTAAAGACGGATCAGCCGCCGGTTTCTTCTGCTCCGATGCCGTTCGAGGTGTTCCTCGCCTCCATTGGGACCTGTGCCGGAATCTACGTATTGGGCTTTTGCCAGCAACGAGGCTTACCCACAGAGGGCATTCGAATCATGCAGCGTGTCCACAGCAACCCGATGAATGGCATGGTGGAAAAGATCGATTTGGAAATACAGGTGCCGCCGTCTTTTCCAACCAAATATTACGATGCGCTGGTGAAGTCGGCGGAGTTGTGTAAAGTGAAGAAGCATCTTGAGCATCCGCCAGTTTTCGATGTGACAACAAAGCAGGTCGAGGTCGAGTAACTCGGTCAATCGTTATGATATAAGGCGTGAGATTCTCATGCCTTATATCATTTAAGGATGTGAGACAAATGAGTGATATATCAGGTGAAGGCTCTTGCTTGCGAAGAAGGCTCGGCCCGCTTACAATTCGAACTTAGTCGACCCGATTCCGAAGAGGAGAAATTTTATGTCTGGCAAAAGATGGCTTGTCTCGTTCGTGAGCTTGGGGTTGTTGTTGATGTCTTGTACTTTTGGCGGGTTGATTGCCACGCCCTCGGTGGCGACTGAAGCGCCCGCGACGAATGCGCCTGCTACGGAACCTCCAACAACTACTTTGCCCACATCAATTAAGGTACAACCTCAAAACGGAGATATGACCGCGCTGATCAACAAGCTTGGCGGGAAATCCTGTGATGAGAATCCTGATTTCACTTGTGTGACTCTCAAAGTGCCGTTGAATCATTTCGATGCATCGGACAAGGATACGGTGGATGTGGTCTTCGCGATCAAGCCGGCTTCTGGCGAGCGATACGGCATGTTTGTGCAGGCCTTTCCCGGCGGCCCGGGCGGGGAAGGCGTGAGCACGGCCACTACTTCATTTTTTGATCCGTCCATTTTGGAACACTTCGACGTCGTCTTCTTCGATCAGCGCGGCGTGGGATTATCTGATCCGTTATCTTGTCCGAAAGCGTATGCCGCAGATTTTCTTGGATACTTAAATTCTGTTGATAAAGCAGGTCAGGAAGGGTACGACACACCCGCTGAGCAAAAAGCGGTTGTGGATGAAGCGAAGTCATTCGATCAAAAATGTGTGGCGGAGATCGGTATCGATCCGGCCAAGTTAAGTTTCTATGGCACGAATCAAGTGGCGGAAGATCTCGAGTCATTCCGTCAGGCTGTGGGTGATGAAAAGTATTGGTTGTATGGCGTGAGTTATGGCACGGCGGTAGCGGAAACGTATGCCACTGCACATGCTGATCACCTCGCGGGTTTGATCCTCGATGGCACCATTGATTTGACTCTCACCGGCGAAGAAAGCGACTTCTCGCAGGAGAAAGCTTTCAATGACGTATTAGTCGCGACACTGCAAGCTTGCGATAAAGATGAAGCTTGTGCGAAGGAGTTGGGCGGTAATGCTTTATCTGTGTATGATACTTTAGCGGCGAGCGTTTCAAAGAATCCGCCAACCTATGAATTCCCGCTGCCTAATGGTCAGAAAGTGAAACGCATCTTTACGTTCAACGAACTGGAATTCACCGCCGCGTATCAAATGTATTCGCTTGGCGGACGTATGTTGTTCTTGCGCGCGCTGGCAGCTGCCAAACAGGGCGATATGGTCCCGATGGCGCGGTTACTATATCAACAAGCTACGCTCGATCCTGCAACAGGTGCATATCTCGGTGATCCGACTTTTTCCGACACAATGTTCGAAGAAGTGAGCTGCACCGATAACTCTTATTACAGTGGCACTACTGATCAACGCGTGGCCGATATTATCCAGGCGGGACAGGCCTCCAATGGAACCGTGCCGCGTCTAGATGGAAGCATTTACTCAGCTTTGGATTGTGTGTTCTGGCCGAGCGCGCCGAAGGATGTGGTACGCGCCAAGCCGTTGGTTGCAGAAGGCGTTCCAACGTTTGTATTGAACGCGACGCTCGATCCCGCTACGCCGTTTCATGAGGGACAATCAGTGTATCAACATTTAGCGGACGGTTATCACATTTATGTCGAAGGCGGTCGCCACTCGATTTATGGATTCGGCGAGGACTGCCCTGATAGTTACGTGACCAACTTCCTGGTCAAGGGTGAACTGCCTCCTCAACGTGAAACGGTCTGTACCTGGGATCCAAATGTGATCCGCGCCTATGAACCGCTCATGCCGAGCGACG
>DATKNJ010000330.1:0-6072 GCA_035541395.1 Anaerolineales bacterium | reverse complement strand
AGGGGAATCGGTCTCTGACTTCGAGTGATATTCCGTGGGACTTGAGAAAAGCTTCTGTCTCCATAAGGCAAGCAGCACATCGGGGAAGCGTTGGAACAAGTCCCGGGTGTTCAGCAAGGACAAGATGATCGCGATGCCGATTGTCACATAAATAATCTCGGAGGTGCCGCCCGTGCGCATGGCGATAAACCCTAAAAAAGCCGAAGCAATCGTAAGGAGGTACAGAGCGAGGTCGAACGCTTTTTGTAGATAAGCGCTCTGAATGACCCTGAAATTTTCAAGAATCTTTTCGTCTCTTAGAATGGCCTGATCGATCTTTGCAGTTGACTTCCTGGGCAGCTTGGGCAAAGGCGGAATTTTCATATCAGTTCCCTCCCAAACGTTCTCAACATCTCACCAAAAGAAATGTGGTTCCATGCCTACTCCTTTGAGAAGGTATTATGGAACCACACTGCCATCGTTCCAACTTGCTGAAAACCTATTCGTCACCTTCATTTGACTATAGTTTCGCGATCTATGCTTACATTATTATACAGCGACTTGCGCCATGACTTTCATTAGGAATGTCAAACAGGAGATTGCCACATCGTGACGCTTGCGCGTCACTCCTCGCAATGAGGGGGTGAAAACGGGACGGCGATTGTCGCCGTCCCGTTTTGTTTATCTCTGTCCATCCCCGGTTACAACTTCGGGAACCTGCTCACCACTTTGGCGGGCGTGGCGGGACGATCCATCACGCCGCCTTGGTGGATGAAGATCGGTGTGCCCTCAGCCACATACTTCAAGTCAATGAAGGCCTGGCCGGTCAGGAAGCGATCCACGTCAATGGCGCAGGATGTGACCCAACCGATGGTCTTGCCATCTTTATCGCTGACCGGGTCGCTGTTATGAGCCGGGCGCACGCGCTGATCGTCAAAGCGGAAGCGCACCACCACGCTCTTGCGTTCCTTCTCGCGCGCGATATAAGCCTCGCGTCCGATGAACCACGGCTTATACGGTTTGACGTAGGAGCCGAATCCGCCTTCGGCCACGCCGAGGTCGCGATGTCCGTGTTTGCCGGAACCGAGTCCCATCTCGTCGCCATACAACGGCAGGCCTGCTTCGGTGCGTAATGAGTCGCGCGCACCCAGGCCAATCGGCTTGACTCCAAACTTCTCGCCTGCTTTCAAGATCGCGTTCCAAAAATCAACGGCGCGGTCGGGATGCACGAACAACTCGAAGGCCATCTTCTCGCCGGTGTAGCCTGTGCGCGAAACGATCAAGTCAAAACCACCGACAACTGCATCGCATAACTCAGTTCGTTTCAACTTCATAATGCGAGCGCGCGTCTTGTCATCCACGCCCATGGCCAGCACGATGTCGCGGCTCTTGGGGCCTTGCAGGGCGATGTCGATTCTCATGTCGGAACCAGACTTCGGGTCGCGTAAGTTGCGGAGGCTCGCTTCATATCCGTAGGTGCGCGCCCAAGGCTTCTGGTTATCGATCTTCACTTTGCCATCGCGCACGCTCTCGAACCAGGTGCGGTCCTTGTCATCGTTCGAAGCGTTGACTACCACCAAATATTTATCCCAGGCGCGGCGATAGACGAGCGTATCATCGATCACATCCGCATCAGGTGTAAGGAACTGGCTGTATAAACTTTCACCGGGCAAGAGGCCGCCGCAATCGTTGGCGCAGATCGTATCGAGGAACGAAGCCGCGTCCGGTCCCTTCACTTCATACACGCCCATATGCGAGACATCGAACAGGCCCGCGGCCTGGCGCGTAGCGAGATGTTCTTCATAAATGCTGGTGTACACAACCGGCATTTCCCAACCTGCAAACGGAACCATTCTACCGCCAAGATCGCGATGGGTTTGATTGAGGCGCGTCTTCTTGAGGTCGCCCTCGAGGTCTTTCCATTCAAAGGAGGGTAACGCTTCTTTCTTCGCTGAGGGTTGGTCGCCGATGAACCAGGGTTTTTCTACATCCCTTTTGGGCGCAGCGGGCAAAGCATGCTTCGTCCCTACAGTAACAACATCTTTCTTCTTGACATCATTCACTACGAACGGGCCGGGCATGCGGCGCGCATCGAAATCTTTTTCGCCATTGAGATTAAACGATGTATATCCATCGGACAGATCGCGCAGCCATGTGCCGACGACACCGACTTTGGCAGGCGGCACTTCCAATTGATAGGTGATCGGGCTGAGGCAAGTGAGCACACATTTGACTACGCCTTTAGGAGTCGCAATCGAGGTCTCGGTGGATTTGTTTTTCTTCAAGGCTGAGAGATTCGCCGAAGTGGCGAAGTCCAACATCTGCCGCACGCGCGGGCCGCTGAGTTCGAAGACGCCGCTCTTGCTTTTGTCGTCCATGTAATAGAAGTGCGGATACTTGCTCTTCTCGTATTTGAAGTCGATGCCGGCTTTCTCGGTCAAATTACGCACATGCAGTTTGGCATCATTCAAGATATTGAAATCCAGTTTGGCGCGGCGTTGCCGACCTTTATGTGGCGTGTCCACAGAATGAGGCGCGCAGGCTAATAACACATCCGCGATGATATCTGCTAATTCGCGCGAGTTTTTTTCATTGAAGCCGCGCTGTGTGATCCACGGTGTGCCGAGACGAATGCCGCTCGGATCGGCAGAATTCTTGTCACCGGGAATCGTGTTGCGATTGACCACGATGCCAACGATATCGAGAATGCGCGCAGCCTGGTCGCCGCTGAGTTTGGTTCCGTCTACGCCTTTGACGGTGGTCACATCGATATTCAGCATGTGACAATCTGTGCCGCCAAACGGCACGCGCAGTCCACGCTTTTTGAATTGATCGGCCATGGCTTGCGCGTTCTTGATTGTCTGCGCTTGTAACTTTTTGAATTGATTGGTCTGCGCGAGTTTGAAGGTCAATGCGAGTCCCGCGAAGACGTGCACGTGCGGGCCGCCTTGTTCGCCGGGGAAGACGGCCTTATCAATTTTCTTCGCAATGGCTGCATCAGTGGTCAGGATGATTGCGCCGCGCGGGCCATCCAAAGATTTGTGTGTGGTGGACATGACCACATGAGCATAACCAATCGGTGAAGGCACTACACCTGCCGCGACCAATCCGCCGATGTGTGAAATATCGGCCAGTAGATACGCGCCGCATTCATCCGCGATGGCGCGGAACTTTTTCCAATCCGGGATCCACGAATACGAGGAGTACCCGGCAATGATCATCTTGGGTTTGTTTTCCATCGCCAGTGCGCGAATCTTCTCGTAATCGAGGCGTTCGTTCTCGTCCACGTTGTAGTGCACGATCTTGTAGTACTTGCCGCTGCGGTTGACCGATGAACCGTGCGAGAGGTGGCCGCCGTGTAACAAATTCATGCCCATGACAACACTGCCCGGTTCCACCAACGCATGATAGACTGCGTTGTTGGCTGGCGCACCGGAGAGCGCTTGCACGTTGACATAAATTTGATCGGCCGTGAATCCGTTAGCTGCAAAGGCTTCGGCCGCGCGTCGGCGTGCTAACGATTCGATGGCGTCCGCGTATTCCACACCTTTATAATAGCGCGGGTCGCCGCTGCGGCGATAATGCGCGAGACGCGCCGGATAATCCAAGATTTCTTCTTCGGTCATCCAGCGCGTTTCTTCATCGGGATAGCCTTCGGCATAAATGTTTTGGAAGGCAGAGGCCAGCGTTTCACGCGTCGCGAATGGCGCGGTCGATTCGCTGGGGATGAGGATCAACTTCCTCGCTTGCCGCTCCGCTTCGAGTTGAGTCAGAGCGTAAACATCGGGGTCGAGTTCGGCCAGTTTGCCGCGGAAAAGAAAGTCAGGCATGGGTTTCTCCAATTGGAAGGGTATTGCAGATCATGATGAACGAGCAGAGACATGCTGATTTCTTGTGATTGTGTGTCCCTGCACTTAGATTGTAGAACGGTAGAGGACGCGGGTCAAGTGAGATTCCGCCCACATAATTTCTTTATAAACCGATAATAAGGAGATAATACGCCCCCGATAAGATGATTACGTTGGAATTCGCCAACCGAATTTGACGAAAAGGAGTAGTACTTATGAAGAAAAAGCTTCCCTTGATTGTAGGCGGTGCAGTGATCGCTATGTTGCTGATCGGTGCGGTGGGTGCCACGATTGTGTATGCACAACAGGGCACGCCTGCGGCTCCCTCCGGCCAGCAAGGCGGAGGGCCTCCGGGCGGTGGACGCGGGTTCGGACTCGGTCAGGCCGAACTGAAAGCTGCTGCCGATGTTTTGGGCATGACCACCGATGATCTCTCCACCGCGTTAAAGAACGGGACCACGCTCGAACAGTTGGCCACGCAGAAAGGCGTTGATTACCAAAAAGTAAAAGACGCGATGCAGACTGCGCGCCGGGATGAAATTCGCACGCAGATCAATCAGGCCGTGACCGATGGCAAGATGACTCAGGATAAAGCCGATTGGCTGTTGGAAGGTTTGGATAAAGGCTATCTCGATAACGGTCTCGGATTCGGACTTGGCTTCGGCCCCGGATTTGGTTTCGGTTTCAGCGGCCCGCGCGGTGGCGGTCAAGGGCATTGGAATGGAACTCCAGTCGCTCCACCAACTCAGTCCAGTGGAGGATGATTTGTAAAGCTGTGTGAATCAAAAAGAGAAGCGATGACAGCTTCTCTTTTTGATTTTAAATAACGTCAATTATGGATAAGAACTCTGTGAGAAATTCACCGCAGATGAACGCCGATTCACCCAGATTTTGTGCGAGTCGTTTTCAAATAAATACCCACCGATTCCTTTTATCCGTGTTTATCTGTGGTTAAAAAAGCGTTATCCATTATTCACGTTAGATAGACTTTTGCGAAAGTGTTTTTGGCCACGAATTACACAGATTATCACCGATTGAGTCAAAAAATCCGCCACATCCGTGAAATCCGTGGCAAAGAATTAAGCCCTTTCGCTACCAACTTATGCAAGAGGCTTAATAGAAAATCCCCGCGTTGTAGCGAGGATTCTGTGGGCGCAAAGGGACTCGAACCCCTGACCTTCTCTGTGTAAGAGAGACGCTCTAACCAACTGAGCTATGCGCCCGGACGAACTTTCTTGCGGACCTTGCGGAGAGACGCTTAACCCACAGGGTGCTGCGCGACCAACTGAGCTATGCGCCCGAACGAACTTTCGTCCGCGCCCTGCATTATACCGCGTGATGCTTTGACTTTGGAAATTGTGCTACACTTGCGCGCAAAACGTTCCAGTTTTGAACGTTTCGATGGAGACGATATGCGTATTGTACGTTATCAGGAAAAAAGCGAAGCCCCGAAATACGGATGGCTTTTGGACGACAAAGTGGGCGAGATCAACGGGGATTTGTTTGGAAAGTATCGACGGCAGGATGCGAAAACGCCTCGCGCGGACGTGAAACTGGTCGCGCCCTGCGAGCCGAGCAAAGTTGTTTGTGTAGGCCGCAACTACGTGGATCATGCAAAAGAGTTGGGGAATCAAGTCCCGAAAATTCCGCTGATCTTTCTCAAGCCGCCGTCTTCGATCATCTCGGGCGGGGAGACCATTCTGTTGCCGCCGCAGTCGGCTCAGGTGGAGCATGAAGCGGAACTCGTCGCTGTGATCGGTAAACGCGGACGACATATCCCGGCTGAACAAGCCAAAAAATATGTTCTCGGGTACACCGTCGGCAATGACGTGACTGCGCGCGACTTGCAAAAGTCCGATGACCAATGGACGCGCGCCAAAGGTTTCGACACGTTTTGCGTGTTCGGCCCGTGGATCGATACGGATTTCGATCCCTCAGATGCGGTGATGACCTGCCGCGTTAATGGGCAGATGCGTCAGATGGCCTCGACGCGTGATATGGTCTTTACAGTTGGGACGTTGATCGCGTTTATCTCATCTGTGATGACGCTTGAACCTGGCGACATTGTTTTCACCGGTACACCCGCGGGCGTGGGAGCGCTGAGGAACGGCGACATGGTGGAAGTGGAGATCGATGGTCTGGGAAGTTTGAGCAATCCAGTGCGCGCCGAATAAGCGATTTCTGTATTGTATGGAGGATGCATGCAAGCCTTTGAATTGATGGATGTGATCAGAAAACAATCCAG
>DATKNJ010000329.1:0-17066 GCA_035541395.1 Anaerolineales bacterium | reverse complement strand
ACTTGACTCATCGAAGCGAAATACAATCCCTCAATCGGAGTTTGAATCGCGGGAATATTTTTGGAGTGATTCACCAACGGCACAGGCTGGGCGTAATTGGTCTTGTTGACCCAAATTTTTTTCACCCAATCTTTTTCAAAGGCGGGGTTGATCTTTTTGAACGCGGGCATGAATCGCTCTAAAAGCTCATCATCGCTCAACGAAAAATATTCGTGCCCGAGTTCCAAATAATCACCCGCGTATAAAATATGGTCGCCGCCAAAATGTTCCGCGCCGACAAAATTTGTATGCTCCACCAGCGCCAGCATCGGAAAGCCTGCTTCTTTCGGCAGGTTGAACCAGTAATAACCCTGCTCCGAAAGCTGATGCTTAAGTGACAATACCATCACCACCGCACCCATCGACTTCAATTCGAGCAAGCCTTTGAGATAGTCGCTAGGCAGATTGGAACATAATTTCGCCAACAGATTCGGCGATGTGGTCACCAACACTTTATCGAACGACTCAGTTCCTGCATCGCTTCTCAAGGACAGCCCGGCCTGCTCTCGTTTAATCGACTCGACTCTCGCTTTGAGTCTGATCTCCACTCCCTGCTGTTTGAGTCTTTCCGCAAACAGATTGGCGAAACTTTGAAAGCCGCCCTCGAAAGTGCCAAGCCGCGTGGTGCGCGCTTTGATGCGCGCCCACATCCACGCCATGTTGACATCTTGATAATATGGTCCGAACTTTCCGATCAACAACGGCTTCCACATTTTTTCGTAGACGTTCTTCCCCGCGTATTTCAGCATCCAAGAATCGGCTGTCACTTTTTCGAGCGTGCGCCAGTTATTCGTTAAACGGAGAAACAGTCCAACGAAACCAAAACGAATTTTATCGAGACCAAAACCAAGTCCCGGAAAGAGCGCCATTTTGACAATCGAATCAAATGGATAGAACTTCCCCTTGTCGTACACCACAGTCAACGGGCGCGGAAAGATCACTTTGTCTTTCAAGCCGAGCTCGTCAATCAGGCCGAGCATATATTTGTCGGTTTGAAACCAGTGGTGATAAAACTTTTCCACCGACCAATCCCAGTTCGGCTCTTTGAAACCGCTCGCCAGCCCACCGACATAATCCGCCGATTCGAAAATGGTAATGTCATGTCCCGCGTTGCGCAGGTCGTACGCGGCGGCCATGCCGCCAAATCCCGCGCCGATGATTGCAATTTTCATGTCTCTCCATTTTGCACCGCGAAGATTCTTCTTTCGTGTTTCTTCTTCGCGTTCTTCTTCCTTCGCGGTTAATTAGCCGTTTCCGCGCGTAATGAATCACTCCACTTGATTCCCTCGCGCGTCAAATAATAAGCACCCAATAATGTGATCGGCAGCCACAACGCGACATGCAGTGTCAATGTATACCCCGCTGCGACAGCTTGATCTACACCATAAGCAGTGAGCACCGCGATGCCCGGCGCGTCGAATGTGCCGATGTAACCCGGCGCGGATGGAATCGTGGTAGCCAAATTGACGATACCGTTCATCAACATCAACGCAAAAAAGTTAACCTGAAATGGAAAGGCATGCATCACAAGCCAATACTTGCTCGTTTCCAACAGCCAGATAATGACCGAGGTAAAGAAGACCATCAACACGTTGAACGGTGAACGCAACGAAGCCAAACCGTCCAGAAACTTGGTCATCAAGCCGGCCACGCTTTCCTGCCACTTTTTCGGCAGGATACGCTGGATCAGCCACAAGCCAACTTTCTCTGTGAATTGCGGGAACATGGCAGCCACTAAGAAGATGGCCAGCGCGCCGATGAATACCGCCGTGCCCAGCACTGCCACTTGTTGAATGTTGCCCACGAAACCGGAAGCAGTCGTCAACTTTGCCAATTCAGGCAAATTAACGAAGATAAACGCCAGCATCACCACGCCATCGAAAATACGCTCGATGATGATCGTCGCCAACGACGCCGAAACGGACACGCCTTCACGTCGTTTCAAAATCACAGCTCGCAACACTTCACCGGCTCGCGCGGGATATATGTTATTACCCATATATCCGATCGTGGTGATTGGGAACATTGTCTTCGTAGGGATCTTCTTAATCGGTCCCAGCAAATAGTGCCAGCGCCAAGCGCGTACCCACACGGCCACAAAATAGACCGCAATGCCCGGCAGCAGCCACCAATAATTTGCTTGTTTCACAACTTCCCAAAACTCTTCCAAACGTAACCCCCGCAACGAAAGCCAGATGAAGGCTACACTGATCAGAACCCCAACCCAAAATTGCCATTTTTTCATAGACGGTGATTTTATCATAACGAAGAAAAAGGATGATGAGAAGCAATGGTCTTATAATTTATTTGTGGATTTAGATCGCCTCGCACCGGACTTTGAGTTGCCCGACTTCGATGGGCATCTCCACCACCTCAGCCATTACCGCGGCAAGATTGTCATCGTTAACTTTTGGTCGTCGGAATGCCCGCACTCCGAGCGGACAGATCGTTCGTTGATGTCGACTCTCGTTCAGTGGGGCGAGGAAGTGGTGCTATTGCCTATCGCTTCCAATCGAAGCGAGTCCGCTGAAATGGTAAGAGAAGTCGCGAAAACGCGCCGCCTGCCGAGGGTCCTGATCGACGCGGAGGATGTTGTCGCAAATCTGTATGAAGCGCAGACCACACCGCACGCGTTCGTTATCGACCGCGCAGGAATCCTGCGCTATCGCGGCGCAATAGACGATGTGGCATTTCGTCAACGCGTGGCGACCCGTTTTTATGTAGAGGAAGCAGTGGAAGCACTGCTGGAAAACCATTCCCCCGCGTTGACCGAATCTCCCGCCTTTGGCTGCACAATCGTGCGTGAGATTTAATGCTAGAATACAAATGTGATTAGCACCGAAGCGCGCATCAGTTTGCTAAAGAAGAGCCACTTGTTCCATGGCCTGACCGATGAGGAGCTTCACGCCATCGCGGAACAGTTTACCGAAACATCCTACGAAGAAGGGGAAGTGATCATCACGCAGGGTGAAAAAGGCGATAATTTTTTCATGATCAATCGCGGCGATGTAAAAGTCGTACGCAAGCGGAACAATCAGGAACAAAAATTAGCCATGCTGGTGACCGGCGATTATTTCGGCGAGATGGCTTTGGTGAGCAATCGCCCGCGCTCTGCCACAGTCATTGCCATTGCGCCAACCAATACATTAGTGTTAACACGTGAAGGATTTCAACACCTCCTGCATAAATATCCCAAGCTCAAGATCAATTTGGAAGTGACCATTAGCACGCGCATGCTGGCGCGCTCATTGCAATTCAAATGGCTGCGCGACGATGAGGTCATTTATTTTTTGGCGCGCAAACATCCCATTTTGCTGTATGAAGCGATGATCGCGCCCGCCTTCTTTTTGCTTCTGCCAATCTTCTTGGCAATTTGGTCTGGCTTAACCGGTTCTGTAACGCCAGTAGCATTTGGTGTTCTTTTCTTAATCATTGACTTGGGTTGGGCCGTGTGGCGCGGTGTGGACTGGGGCAACGATTATTACGTGGTCACCAATCAACGCGTGGTCTGGCTCGAAAAGGTGATCGGGTTATATGACAGCCGTCAGGAAGCGCCGTTGAGCACCATCCTTTCCGTGGGCGTCGAAACAGATGCTGTAGGCCGCGCACTGGATTACGGTCACGTGATTGTGCGAACCTTCGTTGGAAAAATTCCGTTCAATCACGTCAGTCATCCTTATCAGGCTTCACATGTGGTGGAAGAATATTGGCAGCGCACCAAGCACGTGGCGATGACTGCCGAGAAGGAAGCCATGAAGGACGCGCTACGCGCCAAGCTCGGACTGACAGTTGCCAACAAATCTAAGACAGAATCCATGCCTCCGCCAGTTCCTCCTCAAACGGCCAAAGTCCGCAATGCAGTTTTCAAGTTGTTTGGCGCGAACACACTCAAGATACGTTATGAAGTCGGTGAGACCGTTATCTATCGTAAACATTGGATTGTGCTCGTTCAACAAATCTGGCAGCCGAGTCTGTTCATCTTTGCGCTTTTCGCATTATGGATTTCGCGCCTGATTGCCATCATTCGCTATCCTGATGTGACTCTCTCGGATACGCTTTTTCTGCTGGCACCGCTTCTTATGATCCCATTTATCGGATGGCTGGTATATCAAACCATCGACTGGAGCAATGATAAGTTCGAGGTCACGCAAGACCAGATCATCGATATTGACCGCAAGCCTTTTGGCACAGAAGAACGCAGCGCAGCGCAATTGGAAAATATCCTCGGCACGCAATATGAACGGAAAGGATTGTGGGGCTATCTCTTCAATTATGGAACGGTTCATATCACGGTCGGCGGCGCGCACCTCGCCTTTGAAGATGTGCTCGATCCGGCTACGGTCCAATCAGATATTGATCGCCGTCGTATGGCGCGCATGGCACGGGTCAATCAGGAGCGAGTGGCGGCAGAACGCGAACGCATGGTGGAATGGTTGGCGGCATATTATCAGGAATTTCCTCCTGAACATAAAGAGTCCGACTCAGAGCAAAAACCGGAGTAAAATCGGGTTTCCAAGTTGCAATAGAACAACTTAAAATTAGTAAATAAGCAGTAAAGGTATAAAGATATGGCATTGAGAACTATCGTAACCTTGCCGGAACCCATCTTGCGTCGCAAGGCCAAACCGGTCACGCAGTTTGACGACAATCTGCAAACGTTGATCGACGACATGATTGAAACGATGCGCCAGGCGCCCGGGGTTGGTCTGGCCGCGCCACAGGTTAATATCCCCGAACGTTTAATCGTAGTGGAATACGGTGAAGAGGAAGAAGACGAAAACGGCGATGTGATCGAAAAGCCGAAGAAGCTCTTCGCAGTGATCAACCCGGAGATCATCAAATTCTCAAAGGAAACCGAACTGGGCGTGGAAGGCTGCCTCTCGATTCCCGGTTTGGTCGGCGAAGTGGAACGGTATTCCGAGGTTCAGGTCAAAGGTCTGAACCGACACGGCAAACCGATCAAGATCAAAGCCGAGGGCTGGCTGGCAAGAATCTTTCAACATGAGATCGATCACGTGAACGGCGTCCTTTTTACAGACCGCGCCACACAAGTGTGGAAGCCAGAGCCTGAAGAGAGCGAAGATAGAGTTTGATGATTCCGCTTCGCCGCCTTACTGCAGATGATCGGCCTCGATTGCGCCAGTTCTGGATCGAGCATTGGGGCGATGAGATGATGATCGCGCACGGCGAAGTGTTTTATCCAAATCAATTGGATGGATTCGTGGTTGAGCGTGGGTCGGATTGGCTGGGATTGATCACGTTTGTGATTCGCGAACATGCCATGGAAATCACTTCACTCGACAGTTTGAGTCAAAGACGAGGCGTCGGGACTGCGCTGATGGATAAAGCCATCGATGAAGCGCGCCGTCAAAATTGCCAGCGCGTGTTTCTGACGACCACCAATGACAATTTATATGCACTGGGTTTCTATCAGCGGCGCGGCTTTGAATTGTGTGCCCTTCATCGCGGCGCGGTAAACGAATCAAGAAAGGCGAAACCAAGCATTCCAGTGATTGGAATGAATCGAGTTCCCTTGCGCGATGAAATCGAATTGGAATTAAAATTGTGAGAGGCCGATGGTCAAGTTAAATCATCGCAACGACATAACATCATCATGTATCTCAAACATCTTTCTCTCACCAACTTTCGCAACTTTGCCCGCCTGGACGTGAACCTGCCCCGGCGGGTTGTTGTGTTGGTGGGCAGTAATGCACAAGGCAAGACCAGCGTGCTCGAAGCTATTTACTTTTTAGCGGCGTTCACTTCGTTTCAAACGCACACCGATCGGCAGATCGTCAACTTTCGCGCGGCGCGCGAACCGCTGGCAGTGACGCGCCTCGTGGCCGAATATCAACGCGGCAAAGCCAGTCATCGGTTGGAAGCGCGGTTGATTCTCGAACCAACCGGCATCAACGGACAGCGCTTGCGCAAAGAGATTCTATTGGACGGAGTCAAGCGCACAGCGAGTGAGGTAATCGGACACTTCAACGCGGTCATCTTCGTGCCGCAGATGTCACAGATCATCGAAGGCGCGCCGGAAGATCGCCGTCATTATCTAAACTTGTCGCTGGCACAGGCCATTCCCGCGTATACGCGCGTGCTCGGCGATTACAGCCAGGCGCTGAGTCAGCGCAACGCGTTACTCAAGGCGTTGAGTGAACGCGGCGGGAACGCGGAGCAACTCTCGGTGTGGGATGAGACGTTAGCTTCGCTCGGTGCGCAGATCGTCTTATGGCGGATTCAAGCTGTGCAGGAGATCGAACGACTCGCTTCACGCGTCCATCACGAGTTGACGCGCGGAACCGAAGTGCTGCGCCTCGCCTATGAGCCCGCGTATGATCCGCTGCCTAAGCCGAACGGCCAACTCGGTTTGAAGATCGATACCGTTGTGGATCGCTCTGCACTGACGTTGAAAGACATCGAAAACGGATTCCGCGAACGATTGACTCAATTGCGCGTGGACGAGATCGCGCGCGGCGTGACGACGATTGGCCCGCATCGCGATGAATTGCGTTTTCTCGCCAACAACGTTGATCTCTGCGATTACGGCTCGCGTGGACAGGTGCGCACGACTCTGTTGGCGCTCAAACTGGCCGAAGTACAATGGATGAAGGAGCGCACTGGCGAATGGCCCGTGATTTTGCTGGATGAAGTGATGGCCGAATTGGACTTGCAGCGCCGCGCCGATCTGTTGAAATACATCGGCGAGAGCGAGCAGGTTTTGTTTACGACGACCGATTTGAATTTGTTCACGCCTGAGTTTGCGGAGAAGGCCGAAGTGTGGAAAGTGCAAGATGGAACAGTAATGAAAGATTAATCGCAAAGGGCACGAAGGTACACAAAGAATAAAGGAAGTCTTCACATCTCTGCGACTTTGCGTTAAGTTTTTCGGTAAAGGAGATTCGCTATGTCTGTTAAACATGCAAATGATGTGGAAGCCAAAAACGTCACTGCCGGAAAAGATACAACGATTCAAGTTTTGATCTCTTCACAGGAAGGACCAAATTTCGCCTTGCGCCGTTTCATTATGCAAAAAGGCGGCGGGATGCCGCGCCATACCAACACGGTAGAACACGAACAATATGTATTACGCGGCCAAGCCACCATTACGATTGGTGATGAAACTTATCACGTCAAAACCGGCGATGTGGTTTTCATTCCCGAAGGCGCGATTCATTCGTATCAAAACGAAGGCGAGGAGCCGTTCGAGTTTTTATGTATTATTCCAAATAAAGAAGATAAGATTACAGTCGTAGACGAATCATGTTAATAAAGTAAGGGCGACCCGGCGGGTCGCCCTTACAAAAATTACAACGGCATTTTGGCTGGCATGCCCGGCTTGCGCGGATATTTCGGCGGCGTGGCCGCGGTCTTTTCAACCAGCACCAAATAACGGTCATCTGCCACACCGGGCAAATTGACCGGCAGCACTTGTTTCAACCTTCCTCCCAATAATTTGATCGCCTTTTCGGCGGACTGCGCTTCGGCCGGTCCGCTTTCGCCTTTTTGTGCCAGCATCGTCCCACCTACTTTGACCAGCGGCAAAAGATATTCGCTCAGGATATTCATATTCGCAACGGCACGCCCTACAGCCCAATCATACGATTCGCGATGCTTGGTATCTTGTCCAATGGCTTCGGCGCGCGCTTGCACCACATCCACGCCATCGAGTCCAAGCACGCTCACAATGTGCTGGCAGAACATGGCCTTCTTGCCAACCGATTCAACCAGCGTCAAATGTAAATTAGGATACAAAATCTTGAGGGGAAGTCCTGGGAAGCCCGCGCCTGTGCCTACATCCACGAGGCGGGAGGGAGGAATCGCTTTCCAAGCCATCACACAGGAGAACGAATCCAAAAAATGTTTGGTGCGAATCGACTCAGTATCTCGGATAGCTGTTAAATTAAATTTTTGATTCCACTCGAGGAGTTCGCGCTCATACGTAATAAGCGCCATCACCTGTCGCCCGGTCAAATGGATATTGAACAGCGTCTGGGCCTCTTGGACGAGTTTTTCCATTTGAAGAGATTATAAAACAAAACATAAGGGCAAGTCTGAGACTTGCCCTTATGACATGAACATCAATTACTTTTCAGCGGGCGGAGTTTCCGCGGGCTTTTTGTTTCGGCGGAACCGGCGGAAGATGGCGCGTCCAATCAGGAACAGGATGTAGAACGGCAGCAGCACCAACAGGATTTCCCACAGATCGCGCAGGAAGAAGCTGATCAGAAAATCGGCGAAGCCTTGCAGGAAGCGAATCAATCCTTGAATGGCATCGCGAGCCGTGCCTTGTGGATGCCAGCCGCCGATATCAATCGGCTGGACGCCTTTCTCGGCGATGATCGTCACGCTGATGGACGACAGTGCGGCCGACTGCTCATAATATTTGATCTGGCCCTTTAGCACTTCGATGTCGCTCTGGATTTGCTGAAGCTGCTGATAAACAGCCAGCACATCTTGAGTCTTCTGGGCATTCTGCATAATCTTATACAGTTGATCTGCCGCGGCTTCCTTGGCTGTCAACTGCGACTGCAAATCCACGTACTGGTCGGTCACATCCTGCCCAGAGACATTCTCACCCTGCACATCAACGGTGTTGGCCTTCACTTGATCGAGAGCCGTATCCAGTTTATCTGCTGGAATGCGCACGACGATATTTGCCTGTGGAACTTGCGCCCCATTTTCCGCGTACGTTTGATACGTATTGGACGAAACAACAAAGCCGCCCATCGCATTGGCCATCGTCTCGATGGATTTTACATGGGCGCTTACATCCGTTACCACAATGGTCAAGTCGGCGTTCTTGATCACAAGTCGGTTTGCGTTGGCGGAAGATTGCTGGCCTGATGTTTGATTCGTAACCGCATCAGAAGCAGCGTTAAAAGATTCCGGTGCGCCTCCCCCGCTTCCAAATGCTGGCGCAGCAGCCGGGGCTTGAGTTGCGGCCGGCGCTGCTTCCATAATCGGCGCCCGGGAAGTGCTGGTGGCATTCACACCGCACGCGGTCAGTGCGAACGCGGCGATCAAAACGATGAACAGAAAGCGTTTCATGGTTCCTTCTCCTCTTTTCATTGATGTCTCCCACCGAAGACGACCCACTTGAATGAAAAGTTCCTACCAACCTTCAGCCAATCGGATGGCATGTTTCTCCGGCAGACCTGCACTGCGGATTCGCTCCTGTACTTCGGCAAAGTTATAAGCAGCGCGCCGTGAAGTCCATGTGAGCGCAGTAGTATCGTAAATGGCAAACGCGGCACGCGGATCGCGGTCGCGCGGTTGGCCGACCGAGCCCGGGTTCAGAATCAGACGTGGGATCAGTTCGAGCGCTATGTCCACTTTGGGAGTCTCCAGCGTGATGCGGTCAGTGGCTTCATTCAAACGGAACAAGCACTGGATGTGGGAATGTCCCACGAAACACCAGGGCGTGCTGAAATGAGAAAAGTTGAGCCGCGCTGACAGCGTATTGAGCACATATTCCCACAACGGATCGCGCGGGCTGCCATGCGCCAGCGTGACATCGCCGCGCACTCTTGCACTTTGCGGCAGGGTGCGTAGAAAATCCATATTGTCCGCGCTCAACACTTTTTCGGTCCACGTCAGGGAACGGCGCGCATCGCCGTTGAACGTTTCGAGCGGCATCTTACCGATGGCAGCCACATCGTGATTTCCAAGCAGGCAGGTCAGGTTCGGAATCTCACGGATCGATTCCACTACCGCGTTTGGATCAGGGCCATATCCAACCAAATCGCCGAGGCACCAGGTTTCATCCACGCTGCCGGCTTCTGCCAAAACGGCTTCGAGTGCGGTGTAATTGGCGTGGATGTCCGACATAACAAGGACGCGCATTATCCCTCCAATAGCGCCGCAACATGTTCGATAATGATCTCAGCCACCTCGGCTTTACTCATCAGCGGCAACGCTTCGCGCCTGCCATCCGAAAAAAGCAAAGTCACGCGATTGGTTTCCCCGCCGAACCCTGCGCCTTCTGCAGAAATATCGTTTGCGGCAATTAAATCGAGTTTCTTGGACTTTAATTTCTCACTTGCATTTTCGAGCAGATCACGGGACTCAGCCGCGAAACCAACTACCACGTGCGGCCGATTCTTTTCGGACCTCAAGCCTGCCACCGTTTTCAAAATATCGGGCGTCGCTTCAAGTTCGATCTGCGGAATCCCATCCCGTTTTTTCATCTTATCGGCCGCGACATTTTTCGGTCGAAAATCCGCCACCGCCGCGGTCATGATCAATACATCGGCGTTTACCGATTCGGTCAGCACCGCGTTTAACATCTCTTCCGCCGAATGCACGTTCAACACGCACGCACCAACAGGCGGAGTCAGCGCGGTAGGCGTAGTGATCAGGCAAACGTCCGCGCCGGAATCGAGCGCGGCCTGCGCCAACGCGTAGCCTTGCTTTCCAGAAGAATGATTGGTCAATACGCGTACAGGGTCGAGCGCTTCCTGAGTCCCACCTGCAGTAACAATAACTTTTCGTCCCGCAAGTTTTCCGCGTTTTCCTAAAACCAATCGAATCTGACCGAGCAATTCTGCAGGCTCCACCATGCGGCCTTTGCCCGCCAACCCGGAAGCAAGATGACCTTCCGCAGGACCAACAATGATCGCGCCGCGTTCTTTTAACTTGGTGAGATTTTCCTGCGTGGCAGGCGCATCGAACATCCCGCCATCCATCGCTGGCGCAATGACCAAAGGAGATTGGTTCGCGAGCGCAGTGACAGTCAATAAATTATCCGCGATTCCATGGGCGAGTTTGGCAAGCGTATCCGCAGTGCAAGGCGCGATCACAAACAAGTCTGCAGAATGCCCCAAGCCCACATGCAAGATATGGGCTTCATCTCCCCACAAATCAGAATCAACATATGCGCGGTGTCCGGTCACAGATTGAAATGTAAGCGGCGTGATAAACTTCTCCGCCGCAGCGGTTAAGATCACATCCACTTGTGCGCCAGCTTGTGTTAACTTGGAAGCCAAATCAGCGGTTTTATAAGCCGCAATCGAACCGGTCACGCCCAGCAAAATATGTTTGTCCGCAAGAACAGTCATATAAACAAATTATACCGTTCAAATCTCTTTCACCCCTTTGCAATAATGAATACTAGATCTGGCCTTCCAGATAAGCGCGCGTACGTTTATGTTGTGGATTGGTGAACACATCCTTTGCAGGGCCGGCCTCCACCACTTCACCCAAATACATATAGATTACGTAATCTGCAAGGCGCTTGGCCTGACGTAATGTATGCGTCACAATAACTGTGGTGTAGTTTTGTTTAAGCTCAAGCAAACGTTGTTCGATGTTTTGCGAAGAGATCGGATCGAGGGCAGAAGTTGGTTCGTCGCCGAGGATGATCTCCGGTTCCACGGCCAGGCCACGGGCGAGACAGAGGCGTTGTTGTTGTCCAATTGAAAGGCTGGTAGCCGGATCATGCAACCGCTTCTGGACTTCCTCCCATAGACCGGCGATTTCCAGATAATGACGCACCGCATCTTTATATTGTTTTCGATTCTTCTTCATCTGATGGATGTGCATTCCGTATACTACATTATCATAAATCGACATTGGCAACGGAGAGGGGCGCTGCGCCAGCAGGCCAACACGCTTGCGAACTTCGGTCACATCCACATCGCGATCATAAATGTTTTGACCATCCACCAATACTTCACCGGAAATCTGCGTGCCGTCGGTCAATTCGAGAAAGCGGTTGAGGGTTTTGAGCAGAGTGGTCTTGCCGCAACCTGACGGTCCCATAATGACCGTGATTTGTTGTTTGGGAATCTCAATATTGATATCCTTCAGGGCCTGTTGTTTTCCATAAAAAGCATTGAGATTCCGGACTTGAATGTGAGTGTCCATGTTTTGATTCCGTTATTTGATGGTGTATTTGTTGAGATAACCCGAGATCCAACGTGAGCCGAAACTCACCAGTAAAACAATGATCGTGAGCAGCAAAGCAGACGCGTATCCGCGCTGCTGGACTTCAGGATAAGGCGTGCCGAGTTGGAAGAAAACGGCCAAAGGCAAAGAGGCCGTGGGGCGCATCAATGATGTGGGAATGCGATCTGTGTAACCAGCAGTGAATAAAACTGAGGCCGCGTCCCCGATGCCGCGCCCAAAAGCTAGTAAAACAGCAGTCACAATACCGGGCAGCATTTGCCGCGTAATCACGCGCAGAGCAACTTCAAAGCGAGTGGAACCCAAAGCCAGCGCGGCCTGTTCGAGGTCTGCAGGCATGCGGCGGATCACTTCATCCATGGCGCGGGTCATGATCGGCAATTCGACCAAAGCCAACACAATGATGCCCGCCAGTAAAGACGCACGCAATCCAATCGCCAGCATCAAGGTAAAACCAAACGCGCCATATACAATGGAAGGGATTCCCCACAGCACATCGAGCGAGAGACGTACATAACGTCCCCATTTGGAATCGCCCAAATAGGTTTTGAGATATAGTGCGATCGGCAAACTAAAAATCAGCGCAAGCAAAGTGCCACCGCCCGCCAAATATAGCGAGCCGAGAATGGCATTCAATACGCCGCCGCCTTTGCCCATGTAGAAGCCGCCTTTCGGCGATTGCGTGATCATGTCCCATGTGAGGGCGGGCAAGCCTCTGACAATGATCGTCCATAGAATCAACCCAAGGCTGCCCGCGACAACTACAAGCGAAAGTCGCATAAGGAGCTGCATAAATGCTTCGACCAGATGTCGTCGTTGCCAGCGATTCTTTTTCATGCCCATTTTCGCTCCAACATGCGCTGCAGGACAAGCGTCGAAAGAATATTGAAGATCAAAATCACAACCAACAAGACCAGCGCGGCGCACAACAAGGCCGCATCATATAACGGGATGGACATCATGTCGCCGTAATTGTTGGCGATCAATGCCGGAAGAGGATAGGCCGCGTCGAAGATCGAAGTTGGAACTTTTGCCACGTTTCCAACGACCATCAAAACTGCGATCGTTTCACCGAGCGCGCGCGACGCTCCAAGAACCACTGCGGCCACAATACCTGGCATCACCTGCGGCAGTACCACGCTGCGAATCGTCTGCCAGCGCGTCGCGCCAACCGCCAAAGAAGCATGTCTCAGATCGTTGGGGACTGTGGTGAAAATCTCATATAACACAGAGACGATCAAAGGTGCAATCATCACAGCCAAAACGATTCCGCCCGCGAGGATTCCAAAACCGGTTGGTTGGTTAACTGTGAAAAGCGGAATATTGTTCAGCCATCGTTCAGAAAACGGAGCGAGTACTTGATCCACAAACGGCACGATGGCCAACAAACCCCACACGCCGTATACCACCGGCGGAATGGCGGCCAGCAAATCGAGAATCGGTTTCGCTGTTGAACGAGTGAGAGAATGAGCGTATTCGGTGAGATAAATCGCAACGAGAATACAGGGCGGCACGGCCAACAACACACCCACAATCGTCACCCAAAACGTCCCCATAATAAACGGCCAGAAGCCGAACAGCTTATCGTCCGGCTTCCAGATATTTCCAAGAATTAAATCTTTTAGCGGATACGCGCTCAAGATTGGCCAGGAGCGCGCAACCAACGCGAGCGTGATCACCACGATCAAGAAAATTGGCAACAACGTGATCACCGAAAAAACGCGCCGCGCAGACCGATCCCGCCGGCTGCGTTGGGACGCGACAGAAGGCCGGTCGTCCCGGCCTTCTGATTCAATAGTGATAGCAGAAGGATTCAGTTCATTCATTTAAGCTTGGCGAGCGACGCAGTTTGCTGGTCAGGCGTGAGAGGTACATATCCAGCTGCATCGAGGTATTGCTGACCATCTGTAAGTATCCATTGAATAAAGGCAAGTGTCAACCCTGTAGGCTTCCCTTTGGTAGCCAGGTTTTCAAAACGAGAAGGAGGTGACGGATATTTGCCGGAAGATACAGCGGCAACAGCATCCGCTTTGGTTTGATAATACTCGTCGCTATCTGCCTTTCCGTTTTCATTTGCATCGATGGGCGGCACCAATGCGCCATCCACCAACTTTCCGCTGTTGGAATCGAACACGCTGTTCAAGTTGCTAAAACCAATCCCGAGCGGATCCTTGATCACGGTATCCACCAGCGCCGGTTCACCGTTGACACCAATAGCGGTTGTCAGAATATCGGCCTGTGCCTTACCGCCACAGTATTGTGCCCAAGTATCGGCCGCACCGGCTGAGTCGGAACGCGTATAAACATGGATCTCGTCTTTGATCTCAGGTTTGCCAACTACTTCACCCCAGGTCTTGATCTCGCCGGTGATGAAGATTTTATTGAACATTTCCTTGGTAATGCCTTTGGCAATCAAATCGGCTGCAACCGGATTCTTGACACTCACCACAGGAAAAACCGCATCCTTCGTGACCGAGACCCAGAAGACTCCCTGTGCCTCTTCCTCGGGTTTGATCGCGCGTGAGATCATGCCAATATCCACCGCGCCGGCAATTGTATCGGTCATGCCTTTGCCTGCTCCGCCGCCCTGAACATCAAACTGGACATTGGGATGCAACTTCTGGAATTCCTCGGCCCAAACGGTCATCATCGGATAGAGCGCAAACGCGCCGGATACGGAAATGTTGCCGCTCAAAGTATCCTTGGTGGGAGCAGCTGTCGGGGCCTCTGTAGCCGCCGGGGCTTGAGTCGCGGCCGGAGGCTGTGCAGGGGCCGGGGTAGAAGGTGTTCCACAGGCCGTAGCAAACAAGGCTGTGATCATAAGTACAGCAAACAAGATATTCCATTTGGTTTTCATTGTTCGGTCTCCAATTCCTTTTCTGATTGGTAGTTTGGTTTTGAAAACATTTCTATCAAGCTCATCTCCGTTATGAAGTACAATAAAGTCTATAATACTAGTATGCTTTCATTGTAAAAAAAATAAATCAATTAAAATTGATCTTCACCTCCTTACGAGTCACCTTTCATAATTTGGGCCTCAACACGGTCAGTGACCATCGCCAAGGTTGTACCATCCAGAATCTCTGAAATCGCATTACGCACATCGCCCATCACCATGCGCAGACCACAGGTATTCTCATCCGGGCAACCGCATGGCTCATACGCCATCTGCGATACACAATTGACCGGCGCCAATGGCCCATCCAACACACGCACAATTTGTCCGAGGCTGATCTGGTCAGGCTGCTTAGAAAGGTAGTAGCCACCGCCAACACCCATTTTGCTATGCAACAACCCGGCATTTTTCAATGCTAATAAAATTTGCTCAAGGAACTTCGCGGGGATCTGATCCTGCTGCGAAATCTCTTTGATCTGCACCATACCGAGTGGATTTTTCTTCTGGGCTTCCGCCAAGATGATCATGGCTCGTAAGCCATACTCACCGCGCTTCGAAAGACGCATTGTCTACTATCCTTATAGAACTTATATACTAATCATAATTCAGCAACTGAATTTTGTCAAGCAGAATTTTGGGAGTCGGAAAGTGATACTACCTCAGCATCCTTCAATCCCCGTTGTAAATCGACACTTTTCAAAATGACTGTTGTCCCGCGGATGCCCGAACCAATCGAAACTTCCTCTTCGGCCAACACGCTCGAATCAATCAGGACCCTCAACTTGCGCGGCAATCCGAACGGCCCCACCGCCCCGATCCGATATCCGGTCACAGCCAGCACTTCCTCCTCGCTCGCCATCGAAACCCGCGACTGACCGAGATATTTCCGCAGCGCTTTCCACGAAACCTGTGAAGGGCCCGCCATCAAAACCATCACATACTCATCTTCGCTCAGACGAAACAGGATACTTCTCACTACTTGTTGAATCCGCTGACCGCGTTCCTGCGCGGCTTGTTCCAAAGAATTTACCGGTCCTGCGTGGTAAAAGACGCGGTAAGGGATTCCAAGTTTTCCCAAAGCCGGGCTAGCAGGAGGAGTCTCAGCCATATCACTTCGTCTTCGGTTCGTAGTCGCACAGATCGCGAATCGGGCAGATCGGGCAATTCGGTTTACGCGCCGCGCACACCTCGCGTCCGAGACGGATGAGATTCAAATGCGCGGCATAATATGTTTCAGGTGGGAAGAGGCCTTCGAGATAAGGATGCGCCTGTTCAACGGTCAACTGTTGCGGGCGGAGTTCGATGCGACCTGTCACGCGATAGATATGTGTGTCCACTGGGAAAGCCGGTCGGTTCAATGAAAAGCACAACACAATGGCAGCCGTCTTCGGACCAACGCCATTGAACTTCATCAACCAGGCGCGCGCTTCTTCGAGCGGCAAATCGTTAAGAAACGATAAGTCCAAATCCCCGCGTTCTTTTGTAATTTCGTGTAGCACATTTTGAATACGCGGACCCTTTTGATTCGCCAATCCCGCCGGGCGAATCGCGTTGACCACATCCGAAGTTTTTGCATCGCGCACTTCTTCCCAACTTGAAAATTTGGCGCGCAACGCGTTGAAGGCGCGGTCGCGATTAATATCGTTTGTGTTTTGCGAAAGAATGGTGGAGACCAGTTCGTCAACTGGCGGCAACGGGTTGCGCCAAATGGGCCGACCGAAAGCCTCCAATAACCGTTGATGAATCTTGAGCGCGTGTTTGGCTAAATTCTTCATACCCGATAAAATGAATCAATTTAGATGAAAGGCCGGTCGCGACTCGCCGGTGACAAGACCGCGATGATTTTTGATTTGTTTAACAGGACCATACGCAGACAGCTTCTGCATTTGCTCCGAAGTTAGAACTTTCAGTTGATGTAAAACTTCCAACACCACCGCCGGGCGAACGCGTGGCGCGGACTCAAGTTTGATCGACATACGCGCGGCATCGCCATCTGAAACTTTAATGGCAATACCAACACCGGGCGAATCCGCGTCAAGCACGCCGGGTAGAAGGCCAAGGATTTGGAATCCCTCCGCGCCGCGCTTGGTAACGATATTGCCATCGCCGACTTTCATCAATTCACAATCGAACTCCCCGAATCCACTGACCATTTCCGGATACGTTGTCATCGCTGAGGTGATCTTGCGACAAGCTGCGGCACGCGCTTCATCCAAATTGCGCG
>DATKNJ010000328.1:0-2722 GCA_035541395.1 Anaerolineales bacterium | reverse complement strand
CTTAAGTAAAAGGACAAACCTGACATGCGCAAGCATTGCGGAGACGTGTAAGAAGAGAATCAAAAAGGGCGGCCAAATTGGTCGCCCTTTTGCCATGTTAATCGTTCAGCCGTCTGGCTTGCCGAACCAAATCAACGAATTCGGTCATAGCCTGGTCATCTGGCATGAAATCAGCTACGCGTTGGGCTTCGCGGTATACATCGTCAAAGGTGCTGCCCTCTGCCCAATAACTGCCGCGCAGAATCTCGGCATACTCGCTCACCACCACAGCACGCTGGAAGTAAGGACTGGCCTCGTGAAAATCGCGCGCCAAGGCGCTGGCATCGAAATCCTTGGACATCTCAACAATCTGATGTGAATCCGGATCTTCCCAGCGCAGATTGACAGTCGCGATCCGGCCATAAGCTTCCGGCTGCAACTTGATCTCGTACAAAGCCGTCACCGAATGGCCTGCACCAATCTCGCCCGCGTCCACTTTGTTGTTGCGGAAATCTTCATCAGCCACGGCGCGATTCTCAAACCCGACCAAACGATAACGCGCCACCGCATCGGGATTGAAGTCCACTTGTACCTTGGCATTCAAAGCAATGACTTGCAGTGTGCTGGTGAGATTCTCAACAAACAAACGGCGAGCTTCATCGATGTCATCTACATACGCATAAAAGCCATTGCCGCCATCGGCTAATTGCTCCATGAGCGTATCGTTATAGTTGCTCATGCCAAAGCCAAAAGTCGTAAGCGTAATTCCCTGATCCACATATCTTTTGACTTCAGAGAGAATCGCATCGGGGCCGGTTTCACCGACATTGGCCACACCGTCCGAGCAAAGGATCACGCGATTGATTCCTTCCGGGTTGAAGGCGCGCATGGCCATCTTATAACCGAGTCGGATGCCAGCTTCGGCGTTGGTGGAGCCTTCCGTTTCGAGGCTGTCAACAGCGCGCAGAATCGTCTGTTTATCGGAACCGGGCGTCGAGTCCAGAACGACGCGGGCTTCCGTTCCATATACAACGATGCCGACTCGATCCGTCGGCCTCAATTGCTCGACCAACAATTCCAGTGAACGCTTGACAAGCCCGAGACGATTATCCATGGACATCGAGCCAGAAACATCGATCACGAAAGTCAGCGAAGCATCTTTGCGTTCTTCCTCCGGGACGGCATATCCTTGAATGCCGATGCGCAGCATTTGATAACGCTCGTTCTGATCAAAGGGAGTCGGCGCACCATCGACGTAAATGCCGAAGGCCTGATGCGCGGGAGGATTCGGATATCCTTGCTCGAAATAATTGACATACTCCTCGACGCGCACCGAATCTTTGGGCGGCAGGTTGCCATCAGACAGATAGTTCCGCATCACCGTGTACGAACCGGTATCCACATCCAACGCAAACGTAGAAAGGTGATCATCTTCCGTATCGATGGATGGATTGACTCCGTAGTTCTGAAAGAACATGTCATACGGAGTTTGCCCCGAACCGGATGGCGGATGGTTCTTATTGGAATTGTTCGAAGGAATGGAGGATTGAGAATTGGCCGCAGTAGGAGCCAGCATTACAGGAGGCGGAAGATAAGCTGGCGCTTCCGTTGCAGCCGGTGCCTGCGTAGCGGCGGGCTCGTTATTCTTTTGAGGCGCTTGCTTCGTGGCCGGTGTACCGCAGGCAGAAACAAACATGAATAGAAACAGCATGCCCATCAGGGCAAGACGTTTGGTGAACATCTTCTTCTCCTTGTTGAATATTGAAAAGCGCGAAAAGTGAACAACAAGACGGCGTTCTCATTGTTCACGCGAAGTTAAGTCAGTCCATAGGCCCTCCTTTCGACAATTCAAAAACTCCTGAGATTCAATATTGTGATGTGGACGTAGTGATAAAAAAGAAAGTTCCCCTACATATAAATGGCATACTTATTTTCGCGCCATTCCAGCTCATTTTACATTTTAGTTTTGCAAGTTTAAAAAAACAAGAGCGGATAACGATCCGCTCTTGCACCTTCACTTCAATTTCTCTTCCACTGCTTTTGAAACTTTGCCTAAAGCTTCGTCCACTTTCGACGCATCGGGCAAGCTGCCTTGCGCCATATTGGGACGTCCGCCGCCGCGACCGCCGATAGCCGTGATGAGATCACCGGCTTTGAGTCCGCGCTTGACAAGATCTTCGGTCAGCACCGCCACGACAGTTGTTCCCGTTACCAAAACTGCCGCACCGCTCTTGGGATATTTCTCGCGGAACTTGTCGGCCAGCGAGCGCAGCGAATCGACATCGGCATTCGGCACTGCCATGGATAGGAGGCTTACATCCTTCACCTTCTGAACATTGGAAAGCTGCGCGCTCATGGCATTCATGGCTTGCTGTGTCCGGAGTGTCGCAATTTCCTTCTTCGCATCACTGAGCTCGTCTTCGAGCAACTCCACTTTATGAGGTACCTCGTCCACACTGGATTTCAAAATCGAGGCGGCCTGCTTCAAAGTTTTGAAGCGATGCGCGATCAGCTCATACGCGCCGCGACCTGTAACCGCTTCAATGCGGCGCACGCCCGCCGCGGCCGAGCCTTCACTTACGATCAAGAATGCACCGATATCTGAAGTACGCTCGAGATGTGTGCCACCGCACAACTCATAAGAATATTTATCATCCATATCGCCAACGGTGATCGTACGCACTGTCTCGCCATATTTCTCACCGAACAAAGCCATCGCGCCTTCCTTGATGGCCTCTTCGCG
>DATKNJ010000327.1:0-5080 GCA_035541395.1 Anaerolineales bacterium | reverse complement strand
CGGTGTTTTGGCTTTGTTCCGTCAATCGATGAGCACACTTTCTTTCGAGTTGATGCAGCTCTGCGCGCTTGGAAGTGGCGCAATGCGCGATACCAAAGCGATGGGAACTTTGGAAGGCTTGTTGAACGTCCCCAATCTTTTCGTCCGGCAGGCGGCCTGTTTGGCATTGGTCGCGATTGGCACGAACGAGTCGCTTGAACTTGTGGCACGCGCGTTGCTCAACGGAGACGAAAGTTTGCGGCGCGCATCTGCAGAGGCCCTCGCAAACGAACGCGTCGAAGGCTATGCCATGTTGAAAGATGGCGCGACATTAGCTGATATTCTTCTGCGCCGCGCGGTTGTATATGGTCTCGCGCGCGTGAACGAACCCTGGGCTGCCGAATTATTGGAAAAACTGCGAATCGAAGATGAGCAATGGGTCGTGCGCAACGCCGCTGCTGAAGTGATAGAACACAAAGCCAACGTTAAATCGCGCGCACCGCGTCCGCTTGGCCAACCTTCCGAGACTCCCTGGTTGATTGAATTTGCCAGTAAGCTCGGCACCGGCATTACGCCAGGTACGCCCGCCACAGATATTCTTCTTCAAGCGCTCAAGAGCAGTGACGCTGACGTCCGTCTTGCCGCGCTGCCCTATCTCCAACAGACTCCCAGCGAAGGCGTTATCACACAACTTTATCAATCCATGTACAGCGATGATGTAAAACTGCGCGAAGCTGTTTATCTCACCCTGATGGAGATTGCTGCTTCCGGCGCGAAACTGCCTCATCCTTCTCAATTTGGATTGGCCTGATGCTCATCACCAACGCCAGCATCATCACTTGGGGAACGCCCAATCGCATCCTCGAAAATCACGCTCTCTACATCGAAGAGGATCGTATTCGCGAAATCGGTCCCACAAACGTACTCAAATCTCGTCATCCGCAAACTGAAGACCTAAACGCAAACGGCCAATTCGTAATGCCTGGAAACATCTGCGCACATACGCATTTCTATGGCGCATTCGCGCGCGGCATGGCCATTCCCGGCACAGCGCCGAAAGACTTCCCGGAGATTTTGCAAAAATTATGGTGGCCGCTGGATCGTTCGCTTCGAGCCGAGGATATTCGTTACTCCGCGCTCGTCTGTTTAGTGGACGCCATCAAATACGGAACCACCACGCTCATCGATCATCACGCCTCGCCCAACGCGATTGACGGCTCGTTGGATATCATCGCCGAAGCTGTTGAGAAAAGTGGTTTGCGCGCCGTGCTCTGCTACGAAGTCACAGATCGAGACGGTGAAGCCAAGATGAAAGCTGGGATTCGAGAAAACGTTCGCTTCATCAAAAAGAAGAAAAATCCGCTTCTCGCCGGGACATTCGGCCTGCACGCCGGTTTGACGCTTTCCGACTCCACGTTGGATTTGTGCCGTCAAACTGTGCCCGCGGAAACCGGCTTCCACATTCACACCGCCGAACACGATTCGGATGAATATGACAGTTTGAACAAGTCCGGTTTGCGCGTGATAGATCGTTTGCAAAAACTTGGCATCCTCGGCCCGAAGACGATCACAGCACATGGCGTCTACTTTGACGCGCGCGAAATGGAAATCCTAACCGAAACCGGAACCTGGTTGAGTCATCAGCCGCGCTCGAATATGAACAACGGCGTGGGCGTTGCTCAGATCGAGTCAATGTTGCGCATGGGCGTACGCATTTGTCTCGGGAACGATGGCTTCTCCAATGCAATGTGGGAAGAATGGAAGACTACGTATCTTCTACATAAAGTAAATCAGCGCGATCCGCGCCGCATGAATGGCTATGACGTAACCCAAATGGCAATTTACAACAACGCCGCGCTGGCCAACGTCTTCTTCCCCGATGCGCCCATCGGCCAACTCGTTCCCGGCGCATTCGCCGATTTAATCTTCGTGGATTACCATCCTATCACGCCAATAACCGCGGAGAATTTGCCGTGGCATATCCTCTTTGGTTTCCAGCCCGGTATGATCACCACAACCATCGCGGGCGGAAAAGTCTTAATGAAAGATCGTCAATTATTGACTCTCGATGAGGCTGAGATCGCTGCAAAAGCGCGTGAGTTAGCCGCGCAAGTCTGGCAGCGTTATCAAGCGCAATTCTAAAGTTATTTATTTTTGGGAGAATTAGTGAGCGATTCATCATTGTTATTAACCATCGCCATTTTGGGCGGAACAGGTAAAGAGGGCAAAGGACTCGCCTATCGCTGGGCAAAGGCAGGATATCGAATCAAAATCGGTTCGCGCACCGCAGAAAAAGCCCAAGCGACTGCGAAAGAATTATTGGATTTGTTCGACGGTAACGCGCTGATTGAAGGAACCAACAACCTTGAAGCAGCTCAAAGTGCGGACATTGTCGTGCTTACTGTTCCGTATGCCGCACATCGCGAAACACTTGAAATGGTCAAAGATGCATTACAAGGCAAATTGTTGATTGATGTCACCGCTCCACTCGTCCCACCAAAAGTGACGAAAGTGCAGATGCCTCCTGCTGGTTCCGCGGCGCAGGAAGCGAAGGAAATCGTCGGCGAGAACGTGGAAGTTGTTTCCGCATTTCAGAGCATTTCGCACGAACGTTTGATGGAAAATGAATCAGTGGAGTGTGATGTCCTGGTAACGGGAAGCAGCAAACAGGCCCGCGCCGAAGCGTTGAAACTGGTCGAAGCTGCGGACATGATCGGCTGGGACGCGGGTCCGATCGAGAATTCAGTTGTAGTAGAAGGCCTAACCAGCGTACTGATCAACATCAACAGACAATATGGATCGACTCATGCGGGCATCAAAATTACAGGAGCGTCTCGAAACCCTAATCTTGAGATTTGATACGGTCACATATGACTCTTGTTTTAACTCCACTCTTCGGAATTCCTCTCATCCGCCAAGGCGACAACCTGGCGGATATTCTTCTAACCTCACTGCGAGATTCAAACATCGATCTGGCTGATGGCGACATCTTGGTGCTGGCACAAAAAATCGTCAGCAAAGCCGAAGGCCGAATGGTAAACCTCGCGGCGGTCACGCCCTCGCAAAACGCGCTGGAACTTGCCAAACGAAGCGAGAAAGATCCGCGCGTGACGGAATTGATCTTGCAAGAAAGTCGCGAGGTGTTGCGCGTGCGCGCTGGAACGATCATCGTCGAGCACAAGCTCGGTTTTGTATGCGCCAACGCCGGAATCGATCACTCGAATGTTGCCGGGTATGGAAACGCGAACGAAGAATATGTTTTGCTTCTTCCAGAAAATCCAGATCGGTCCGCATCTGAAATTCGCGTCCAAATAGAACACGCGACAGGTATGCGCATTGGCGTCGCGATCATTGACTCGCATGGCCGCGCCTGGCGCAACGGCACCGTCGGCATCACGATTGGCCTGAGCGGTCTGCCAGGCCTGGCCGATTTGCGCGGACACGATGATCTTTTCGGCTACACCTTGCGCATCACACAAGTCGGTGCAGCAGATGAACTCGCCGCGGCCGCGTCCCTTGTGATGGGCCAGGCCGCCGAAGGGACTCCCACGGTGCATGTGCGCGGATTTCCATATCAATTACGCGAAGGCTCGCTGAAAGAATTACTCCGCCCCAAAGACCAAGACTTATTCCGCTAACACTTGACACATGACCCTTGACTCTTCCTTTTGGCAGGCAATGACTCAACTCGTCACCAGCAACCCGGTCGTCATTGATCGACCAAAAGGCGCTCAGCATCCGCGTCATCCCGATATGATCTATCCACTCGATTATGGTTATCTCGAAAACACAACAGCAGGCGATGGAGACGGCATCGATATATGGATTGGAACATCCAACGAAAAGATATTAACAGGAATCTTATGTACGTTTGATACATTTAAGCGCGATGCCGAGATCAAACTGTTGATCGGATGCACAGAAGAAGATATTCAAACCATTCGAAGTTTCCATAACTACATGCACACGCTTTTCATTCCAAATCCAATAGTGAACACAAAATGAAGTTTCCAGAAAAATTTCTCGATCTACTCAGTGGCAAAAGCAAAGCGCTTCTCTATCTCGCCACCCTCATGCCCGATGGTTCGCCGCAAGTGACGCCAGTTTGGTTCGACGTGGAAGGCGAAACCATTCGCATCAACACCGCGGTCGGCCGCGTCAAAGAACGCAACATGAAGGCCAACCCAAAAGTAGCGATGACCATTCAAGACCCGAATCAAACTTATCGCTATCTCAGCTTGCGCGGCGAAGTGGTCTCTTTTACCACCGAAGGTGCAGATGAACACATTAATAAACTTTCCCTCCAATATGACAACGAACCCTGGACAAAACGCGCCGGTCAACAACGCATCGTCTTCAGAATCAAACCGACAGCCTTCGACCCTCACAACTAGCTTGACAGATTTTCTTCGCACGCGCCGCTCGGTTCGCCGCTTCAAAACGGACTCGGTGCCCGATTCCGTTATCGAAGAGCTTCTCGCCACCGCGACCTTCGCGCCATCCGCACACAACCTTCAGCCGTGGCGTTTCGTCATCGTGAAGAATACAGAAGCCAGAACAAACCTCGCGAACGCGCTGACAGTCAAAATGCGCGCCGACATGCAATCAGAGAACGCACCCGAAGCAGAAATCGAAGCGCGCGTCTCGCGTTCCATTCTTCGAATTCACGAAGCTCCGGTTCTTATCCTTCTCTGCCGCGACGTGACCGCCGTCCGCGTGGATACGCGCGAAGAAGCGGTCATGGGCATACAGTCCGTTGCCGCGGCGGGGATGCAACTCCTGCTCGCCGCGCACGCCGCAGGCCTTGGCGCGAATTGGATTTGCTGGCCTTTATACGCTCAAAAAGAAACATGTGCAGCCTTGGATTTCCCTGAAACGTGGGAGCCACAAGCAATGATTTTTCTTGGATATGGAAAAGAAGAGCCGAAAGAAAAGGCGTTACGATGCGTGAGTGAACTGGTGCAATACGCTTGATTGGCAGTCCGACAAAGTAAGGAGACAAGAATGGAAGAAGGTTGGAGGACATCCCGCGATGCGTTCAAACAAAGTCGGAATAAAGTTTTTCGTTATGGCTGCTATTTCGCGATTTTTGAATTGCTAA
>DATKNJ010000326.1:0-8375 GCA_035541395.1 Anaerolineales bacterium | reverse complement strand
CTTTACGAATCGTTCTTTGAAGAAAAGCCAAAGCACGGATTTAGTCCCGCGCGGCATTGGTAACCTGATGGAAGCTTTCCTCGAGTTAATCTACAACTTGACTGAAGGTTCGGCAGGTGAAAAATGGGCTAAGGCAATTTTCCCATGGTTCGCGACCATTATGATTTATGTGTTGTTCGCGAACTTGCTCAAGTTGATTCCTGGCTTTGAGTCGATTGGCGTGTTGCATCCCGCATCTGGCGAGGGTCACGCAATTGCTTCATTGGGTGGAGGATGGGCGAGTCTCTTAGCCACGAAAGTGGAACAAGGTGGTTATGTGCTGGCCCCATTCTTCCGCGGCGTTTCTGTGGACTTAAACTTTACGTTCGCGATTGCGATTATCTCTGTTGTTATGACTCAGGTGATTGGCATTCAAGCACAAGGCATTGACTATTTCAGTAAGTTCTTCAACGTGAAAACGATGTTCAAGGTGCCTTTCTTTGGCGCCATGGATTTCCTGGTTGGTTTGCTCGAGACGATTTCAGAGTTGTCCAAGATCCTCTCGTTTGCCTTCCGTCTATTTGGAAATATGTTTGCAGGGATCGTGTTGACTGCCATCGTTGCCGGGTTGTTGGGCAAAATTTCCATTCTTCCTGCGATGGTGATGATGTTCGAATTGTTCGTTGGTGTGATTCAAGCCTTTGTATTCGGTATGTTGACCATGGTCTTTATGGCGCAAGCCACGCAAGGCCACGGCCATGAGGAACATGAAGAAGCGCCTGCAGCTGAAGGCGCGGAAGCTCATCTAATATAAAATAATCATAGGATATATTAAGGAGGTTGGTTCGATGGAAGGAAACATTTTAGACGCGGCTCGTTATGTGGGCGCTGGCCTGGCTATGATCGGTGCAGCGGGGGCAGGAGTTGGAATTGGTCTTAGTGTGCAGGGCGCTCTCACTGGTATGGCCCGCAACCCGGATACGTACGGAAACTTGTTGACCAACATGATTCTCGGCATCGCGTTCTCTGAAGCGATCGCGATTTACTGTCTGGTCATTGCGTTCCTGATGTTGTTCAAAGTTGTGTAGTCGATCGGGAGGTAGCTTTGGAAGCACTTGGTATTAATCTTGGCCTTCTGATCGTTCAGATCATTGCGTTCATTATCGTGTTTCTGACTTTGAATGCCTGGGTCTATAAACCACTTTTGAACATGATGGAGACGCGCAAACAAAAGATTGCGCAGGGACTTGAGGATGCACGCGTCGCTGCGGAAGCACGCGCGGATGCAGAAAAGGAAGCGGCGCAGATTCTGGCCGGGGCGCAGGCAGAAGCAAGTAAAGTCGTGCGTGAAGCAACTGAACGGGCGGCTGGCGCGGCAAAGGATGTGAGATCCGCGGCTGATGCTGAATCTGCCAAGCTTCGAGAGTCGGCCGTTGCAGAAGCCGAATTGGAACGGAACCGCATCCTCGGCGATTTGCGCGGGCAGGTGGCCGCATTGGCGATTGCTGCAGCCCAAAAGCTGGTGGGCGAAGCTTTGGATGAAAAGCGTCAGCACATTCTGATTGATGAGTTTTTCTCCGGCGTGAAATCAGGCAAAGTGGTCGTCTTGGAAGGCGCTGATTTTAAAGGCGAAGCCGCCGAGGTGACCAGCGCTTTGCCGCTTAACTCTGTAGAGCAGGAATCAGTCAAGAAGGATGTGCTCTCAAAGGTCGGCGCGCAAAACGTTACATTCCATGTGGATCCATCGATCCTTGGTGGGTTGGTCATCAAGGTTGGGGATAAGATTTTGGATGGCTCTGTCTCGGGCAAGCTGGAAGGTTTGCGTCAGAACTTGAAGTAAACTCTTTTTGGAGACCAGGAAGGGCTTGGAATTACCAAGTCCTTCTTTTTTTAACTGGCCAATTTTGATAAATTGGGTGATTTAGGCCTTGATTGTACAGTACTTTTCCCTTACAATAGCGGCGTTTCTAAACCAGACTTGCCGAGGCAAAATCAGGATGAATGAGAAGCGGATTCAACAAGTACTCGAAATAGAAAGGCAAGCACAGGAGTTATACGATAAAGCGGTTCAAAATGCCCAGCAATTGCCGGTTCAAGCCGAACAGGAAAGCCAGGCTATTCTTGACAAGGCTCGGGTGGAAGCGGAAGCCGAAGCGCAACAATTGATTGCCAAAGCGGAGGCCAGCCAGGAAACCACGAAGATTCTGACAGAGGCGGAAAATAAGAATCGCGAGATGGAAGCGCTGGTGATGACCCACTTTGACCGTGCTGTTAACTATATCTTCGACCGCGTAATTGGCAGAGAATAAAACCGATGGCAAGCAGTGGCGTTTCTGGATACGCGGCCATCAGTGCCCGCGTTCGAGCTATGTATTCATACCTTTTGAGTCCGCAGGACTTTGCTCGTTTGAGTGATGTCCCGGACTTTCCAACGCTGATTGCACAGTTGAAGCAAACGGCTTATGGCCCTTACCTTGAAAGTTTAAAAGAAAAAGACCTCACCCCTCGACAGGTGGATTTGCAGATCAAGGGGCGTTTGGCTGATTCATATTACAGCGTTATTCATATGGCGCCTGAAAATCATCGTTCCCTCCTAAAACAGCTCTACCGTAATTTTGAAATTGGGAATCTAAAGGCGATTCTGCGCGGCATTGTTACAGACCCAAATTGGGAACGCGTGCGCAGTGTGCTGTTCCCGATGGGTTCGCTGACTGTCCTGCCGGCACAGGCCATGGTTGAGTCGGGTAGTGTGGGGAACGCGATTGAATTGTTGCAAGGCACCTTATACGAAGAAACCTTATCCTTTGCGATGAAACGTTACAGCACGGAACAGAATCTGTTTCCGTTGGAAGTCGCTTTGGATTTGTTCTATTGGCGGCAGCTATGGCAGGAAGCCAAACGCCTGCAGGGCACGGATCGCGACCACGCGTTGCGCATCGTGGGTTCACTGATGGACATGAACAATCTCATGTGGGTGATTCGTTATCGCGTATATCACGGGCTTTCTGAAGAAGAACTGATCAACTACACCTTGCCTTTTGGTTTCCGCGTGCGCGATACGGATATTCGTTCGGTCGCGGCAGGTGCGGATATTGCTTCCGTGATCGAACGTATTTATCCCAACATCGAAGGTGTGAATGCGTTACTTGAAGAGCCACGTCACGGCCTGCCGCTGCTCGAAATCCAATTGAAGCGGAATCTGATGAAACAGTGCATGTCTGCCTTCACCGGAAATCCTTTCCATATCGGAGTTCCGCTTGCATTTTTGGTGTTGAGCGATCTTGAGATTCAAGACTTAACTGTATTAATCGAAGCCAAGTCTTCGAATATGCCTGAAGAAGATTATCGCCCTTATCTCGTTCGCGCCGAGTTGGCTACTGCCTGATAGATTCGATTGAGTTTGAAAAATTTTTCGGAGAAATCTGAATCACCCGTTTCGGAACTGGAGATTAAATGTTTTTTCCAAAGGCAATGACTGAGATTGAATTAATCGTCCCGTCCAAGGATTTGTTGGCGGTGACGAAAGTTTTGAGTAGTTATGGTGTCTTCCACCAGACGGATAGCAGTTATCCGGGCGCGGCGTCTGGCTCTGCGAATACCTGGCAGGAAAAAGCAGCCGTATACGCTGGGTTGGAGCGCCGCATCCAACTTTTGATGCAGACGCTCTCCATCGCGGAAGGCAAATCGCCTTTATCTGAAACCGAAGGGATTGTGGATGTCGAGAAGATTCGGCCGACGGTGGAACAGATCGAAGATGAGATCAAGCAGGTAAACGATCAACTCACGGCTGAGAAAAAACACTTGGAGCAGTTGGAGAGCACGCTTCACCAATTGGAACCGATTGAAGACGTTGACATTGACATCAGTTCTTTACGTGATTCTCGCTATCTTTTCTCGACTTTGGGCCTGATTCCCACAGCTAATGTTGATCGAATGCAGACTAGCCTGGCGCGCGTTCCTCATGTGTTCCTGACGCTTCGTTCTGACCCGGCCAAGCCTGTCGTCTGGCTTGCGGGGGCCAAAGCTAACGCTGATGTGTTGGAACGCGCCGCCCGTAGTGCGTACCTGAATCCTGTGACTTTGCCCGAAGATTATCGGGGCACGCCTGCGAATATTATCAAGTCGTTGAACAGCACTATCGAAAGTGTTCAAAAGACGATTGCTGATCTACAGGCGAGGTTGGAAAAACTGGCAGACGCGCGTAAAGATCAGTTGTGTGATTTGTTGTGGCAGGCGCATACAAGCCGCGTGATGGCAGATGCTATCGTCCGTTTTGGTCAGCTTCGACACACCTATTTGATCACAGGCTGGGTGCCGGTCAGTGATCTGGATGGATTGACTGCGCGGCTCAAACAGGCTTCAAAAGAAATCCTTATTGAAAACCTTCCAACATTCCGATATGGCGAAAACCAGCATGTGCCGGTGGCGTTGCTCAATAATAAATTCTTGAAACCATTCCAGATGTTGGTGAATACCTACTCCAGACCAAGTTACGGTGAGTTGGATCCCACCATTCTTATGGCGATCAGTTTTCCGCTTCTTTACGGCGCGATGTTTGGTGACCTGGGTCAGGGATTGATCCTGTTGGTGCTGGGTCTGTTGATTCACAATAGGATTTTTGCAAAAGGGCTGCAGAGCTTGGGCCTGCTGATTGCCTATTGCGGTGCGGCGGCAGCTGTATTCGGATATTTATACGGGAGCATCTTTGGCTTTGAGGGTCATCTCATCGACGAATATCTCCATTTCCATTTCCAACCGCTTTGGATCAGTCCGATTGAAAACATTCTGAGCGTGCTGAGTATTGCCATCGATGCGGGCATCATCCTTCTGTTTATCGCCTTCCTGTTGGGTATCTTCAACAACATTCGATTAAAGGATTGGGCGCATGTGGTGTTTGGCCACACCGGTCTGGTTTCGCTGATCTTCTATGTTTCCTTCCTTGCCATACTCGGTAATTTTTTGGGCAGCACTGCGATTGCGCCGAAAGTCGCTGTCGCTATTAGTAAACTTCCGCTGCCATTTGCGATCATAGCTTTGGTGTTTGGCCTGCTGGTCATGTTCTCTGAATTTTTCCGGAATTTGATGGAAGGCCATCGCCCGTTGATTGAAGGGAAGGGTGTTGGTGGCTTTGTCATGTTCCTCGTCCAATCATTTATGGACATTTTCGAGACAGTCATCAGCATGCTCAGTAATACACTTTCCTTTGTGCGTGTGGGCGCTTTTGCAGTGGCTCACGGCGGCCTCAGCTTGGCGATATTCTCGCTGGCTGGCGCGGAGCCGGGTGTGAAATTCTGGATCGTGATCCTCATCGGAAATATCATCATCATCGGATTGGAAGGTTTGATCGTGGGTATCCAGACGATGCGTTTGCATTATTATGAGTTATTTGGCAAGTTCTTTACCGGTGGCGGTATGCGCTTTGAGCCGCTCACCATTACTCCGGCAACAAAAGAGGAGGGATAGTTGGTCGGAGACCTCGCGTTGGTATAACAAAAATCCGTGGTTATCTTTCTCTTCAGGCATGAATCTAAATCATTCAATAAGGAGATAATAGAATGTTTGTAGTTTTTGCTGTTCTCGTTGGCTTGATCCCCGTAGTTCCTGCAGTCATCTATGTGATTCGGAATGGAAGTACCAGCCCTGCTAAAGCTGTTTCTCGTTTGGTGACCGGTTTCAATGCGTTCAACTTTTTGGTTGGCATGATGGCGGCCGGACTTGGCCTCGTGTGGCTGGCCTCCCCGACTTCTGTGTTGGCCGCCGGAACTGCTCAACAGGCTGCGAATGTTGACCAGTACGCGACTCTCGCCGCGGCGCTCTCGACTGGTCTTGCCTGCATCGGCGCTGGTATCGCGGTGGGCGGCTCTGGCGCGGCAGCTGTCGGCGCGACGGCTGAGAAGCCCGAGTCGTTTGGTCGTTCGTTGATCTTCGTGGGTCTCTCGGAAGGTATCGCGATCTACGGTTTGATCATTTCATTCCTCGTCCTGCCGAAGTAATCTCATGAAGGTTCTGGTCATTGGTCATCCGGACGCGGTATTAGGTTTTTCATTGGCAGGGATCAACGGCCTTGCAGTGACCTCCGCGGCGGAAGCCAATAAAGTGCTCGATGAATCTTTGGGCTCATCGGATGTTGGCATCATCCTGGTCACCCAGGATGTGGCTAAATTGATTCAGCTGCGGATGGATGATCTTAAGTTGCATAGCACCATCCCGCTGGTGGTGGAGATTCCCTCTCCGGAGGGCGTTTCTCCGGATGAGCCTTCATTGAGCGAAGTAGTCCTTCGGGCAATCGGTATTAAATTGTGAATCATTTCTGCTTGAAAGATCTAATGAGTGGAGAAATGGATTGGTGGTTGAGATGAGACCCGATGAAGAAAACATCGACGCGCTGTCGCGTGCTATTCTGAAAGAAGCGCAGGTGGATGCCTCTCAGCTTGAGTCGGAAGCCAGGGAAAAAGCTGAAGAAATCCGCAAGCATACACAGGAACAGGCCGCGGCCGAACGAGGAGAAATTTTAGAGCGCGCCAAACAGGAAGCAGAACGAATCAAGAGTCAGACGATGGCGGGCGCACAGTTGAAAGCGCGTACCTTGCAGCTCGAGCATCGCGAAAAATTATTGGACCGCGTGTTCAAAACCGCGCGCGAGAAATTACCCGGTATTCAACAGCGCGCTGATTATGAAAAGGTGGCCGTTCAACTCCTGAAGGAAGCGCTGATTCAATTAAAGGCGAGCAAGGCTGAGGTCCGGGCGGACGCGGGAACGCAAAAAGTTCTCAAACAGTCGGTGCTGGATCAAATTTCCAAAGAGTTAAATGTTCAGTTAACTCTTGGAAAACCGCTTGAGCATGGCACGGGCGTTGTGGTGGACGCGTCCGATGGCCGCTTGCATTACGACAACACGCTTGAAACCCGACTTGACCGAATGCAAAATGCGATGCGCTCCTCCGTGTATCAAGTCTTAATGGGAGAGAAGTTATGAGTGAAAAGATTGGGACCGTGATTTGGATCAACGGGCCTGTGGTGCGCGCCCGCGGATCGCGGAATGTGGGCATGCTTGAATTGGTGGAAGTGGGTGAGGAGCGTTTGGTGGGCGAGGTGATCGGCTTGAATGGCGATGTCATCACCGCTCAAGTGTATGAAGAGACTTCTGGTTTGAAGCCCGGTGCGCCGATGTTTGGCACGGGTTTGCCGCTTTCTGTGGAATTGGCTCCGGGTTTATTGAAAAGTATTTTTGATGGTGTCCAGCGTCCGTTGCCATTGATCGAAATGGAGTCGGGTTCGTTTATTGGGCGCGGCATGCATCTCGACCCACTGTATCGAAAGGATCGTTGGAAATTCACGCCAACCGCCAAAGTTGGAGATGAAGTCAACGGCGGCGCGATTATTGGGACCGTGATGGAAACAGAGACCTTCGAGCATCGCATCATGGTTCAGCCCGATCTTTCCGGGACTTTGAGTTGGGTCGCTCCGGCAGGCGAATATACCATCGAAGAGCCGATTGCGCGACTGAAGACCGGCGGCGGCGAGCAGGAATTGACGATGCTTCAACGTTGGCCTGTTCGTCGGCTTCGCCCATATAAGAGTCGTCTTGGTGTGACCACACCTTTGATCACAGGCCAGCGTGTGTTGGATACATTCTTCCCGGTGGCGAAGGGTGGCGCAGCAGGTATCCCTGGTCCGTTCGGTTCCGGTAAGACAGTGACTCAACACAGCATTGCCAAATGGGCCGACGCGCAAGTGATCGTTTATATCGGGTGCGGTGAGCGCGGCAATGAAATGACTGAGGTGCTGCAGGAATTCCCGCATCTTGTCGATCCGCGCAGTGGCCGTCCGTTGATGGAACGTACCGTGTTGATTGCCAACACATCCAACATGCCGGTGGCCGCGCGTGAAGCCAGTATTTACACTGGAATCACAATTGCTGAATATTATCGCGACATGGGTTATCACGTGGCTTTGATGGCCGATTCAACGTCACGTTGGGCGGAGGCTTTGCGCGAAGTTTCCGGTCGCTTGGAAGAAATGCCCGCAGAAGAAGGTTATCCTGCCTATCTCGCCGGACGCCTGGCGGAATTCTACGAACGCGCGGGTTACGTCGAAACGTTAAACGGTAACAGCGGATCGGTCACAGTAGTAGGCGCGGTTTCGCCTCCCGGTGGTGATTTCTCTGAGCCGGTGACTCAGCATACGAAACGATATATCCGTTGCTTCTGGGCGTTGGATAAATCACTTGCTTCGGCTCGCCACTTTCCATCCATTAACTGGCTGGATAGTTACAGCGAATACTTGGAAGATGTCTCCGGTTGGTGGCGCCAACAAGTCGGCACAGACTGGTTGAAGATGCGCAACCACGCAATGGAAATTCTGAGCGAGGAAAGTCGTCTCTCGCAGATCGTCAA
>DATKNJ010000325.1:0-34035 GCA_035541395.1 Anaerolineales bacterium | reverse complement strand
CGGATATAACGTAATCGTTGTGACGACCATCATTGGCCTGATCATGATCGGACTGGCGATCTTGATCTACAATCTTTTTGGATAACTCATGCCGCGCAATTATCAACTGAAGACCGACCTCCCTACCGCGCATCAGCGCTTGCCGGAATATACACGCAATGATGAATGGATTCGTGCCTTTTTGCGGACCGCGCAAATCGGTCATGTTGCCACCCTGTGGGATGACCAGCCGTTCATCACGCCGACCACGTTCTGGTACGACGAGCCCAATCATCGCATCATCTTTCATTCGAATCTCGTTGGACGAGTCCGCGCCAATGCAGAACACAGCTCAAAGGTCTGTTTGGAGGCGAGCGATTTAGGGAAACTGTTGCCGTCGAATATCGCGCTCGAGTTCTCGCTTCAATTTCGCAGCGTGATGGTCTTCGGCGAACTCCGCATTCTCGAAACTGACGATGAAAAACGCGAGGCGCTATACGGCCTGATCGAAAAATATTTTCCGAAGATGCGCCCGGGCGAAGAATATCGCCATATCACAGACAAAGAACTCAAGCGTGTCTCCGTGTATGAGATCAAGATCGAATCTTGGAGCGGAAAAGAAAACTGGAAAGACCGCGCCGACCAATCAGACGAATGGACACCACTCGACGAAAAGTGGTTTGAATAAAGTTTCTTCTCTCGATGGCAGAAGGCTAGGGCGAGGGTGAAGTCCCTCACACAATGATGTAATTTCATAGGAGTCATCATGGCAACGAAGGAATCCTGTCCGCATTTCATCTGATCTGATTGCAACTTATGTGGAAGCTTCTTCGTAGAAACAAGTGATACTTATCCAAGGAGTCTGAAATGTCCGAAAAAATTCATACCGAAGAATTCCGCGTCGATGGCGAAGAGTTGTTGGGCAAGATCAAACAACTGGTACATGAAGGTAACATCCGCCGCATTATCATCGAGAACAAAGAAGGCAAAGTGGTGATGGAAATCCCGTTGACGATCGGCGTGGTCGGCGCGCTGCTGGCGCCCACGCTGGCAGCCATCGGCGCGATTGCCGCGCTGCTCACAGAAGCCAAAGTCATTGTAGAAAAGGCAGAATAGTTTTTCGTGAGGCAGGTGAACTTCGGGCGCGCACTGGCGGTCAGCGGATTCCTCGCGCTGGCGTTGATCTATTCCATTTTGTGGCTGCAAACGATTCGCGATCCCGGCCTGCGCACCGGCTCGGACTTCATCGCGTTTTACACCGCGGGCCGCATCGCAAATCAATTCGGCGCGGCCCATGTGTATGATGTTTCACTTCAACAAAACATTCAACAGGCGCAAGTCGGTTTTTCGCTCGCGCCCGGCCAAGTGCTTCTCTATAATCACCTACCGTATCTAATCCCGATCCTGCAACTCATCGCGGTCAAAGACTATGTAACGTCCTTCATTCTGTGGGATGTCCTGTTACTCGCGCTCTACGCATTGACCATGTATCTGCTGACGAAAACTTTGGATTGGGACGCGGCTTCCTCCGTCTTGGCTTTCATCGGCGGTCTGACGTTTTTTCCGGCTTTCGTCAGCCTGCTCAACGGACAGGACAGCGCGTTCCTCGTCCTCGGCGTTGCGCTGTGTTTGTATTTTCTTGCGCGTGAGCGCGACCTTTTCGCCGGGCTTGGTTTAGCGCTCGTCACAGTGCGTCCGCAGATCGCGATTTTGCTCGTCATTCCATTTCTGTTCAAAAGGCGCAAGGTGTTGATCGGCTTTGGGATTGGCGCAAGCCTGTTAGCAATGGTCAGCATGGTCATGCTCGGTCTCGATGGAACCAAACAATTTATCGACTTCCTCTTGCTCACCACCAACGGCGAATGGTACGGCATCAAAGAGTCCGCCATGTTCAATTTGATCGGTATCCTGACGCGCGCCGCGCCGACTCTCAATCCGCAAATGATTCGACTGACAGGCTGGATCGCTTATACACTCGCGGCTTTGATATTGGGCTGGTTCGCGTTCAAGGCGTCGAGTGTGCAATCCAAACATCTCGGCATGATTGTCATTGCGAGTTTATTCTTTGCACCCCATCTGCATTATCATGATTTGGCTTTGCTGCTGATTCCCGTCTTTGCTTTTATTGGGATTCGGAAATGGCCGTTCTTGCCGTTGATCGTTTCCACTATCTTGTTAATCGGCTTTGCGCCCGAACTGCGTTATTGGATTGCGTATCTGGTCATGGCGTCCTTGGCGCTGATGCTGTTCTCGCCGGAGAAAACGCAATTGATACAGAATCAATTTCAAAGTCTATGGAGGAAGCGATGAAATCCTATCGCAAAGAATTAACGTTCAACATTCCGTCGCGACGCGGGTTTGTCAATATCACATCACAAGTGGAGGAAGCGCTGCGCGAAAGCGGTATCCGCGAAGGTCTCTGTCTGGTGAATCCAATGCACATCACGGCCTCGGTCTTCATCAACGATGATGAATCGGGCTTGCATCACGATTACGAAAAATGGCTGGAAACGATCGCGCCGCACGAACCGGTCAGCCAGTATCGTCACAACGACACCGGCGAAGATAACGCCGACGCGCACATCAAACGACAGGTGATGGGACGCGAGGTGGTGGTCGCCGTGACCGAGGGCCGTTTAGACTTTGGGACGTGGGAGCAGATTTTCTACGGAGAGTTCGATGGAAGACGTCGAAAGAGGGTATTGATTAAAATCATCGGCGAGTAAACATATCAGGAAGAAAAATCAGGTTTGCATAAATTGCAGGCAAGGCGAGTCGCTTTTCTTGCGCATCAGATTCATAAAAGCCTCTACGATACGCGGCTCAAAGCTCATTCCGGAGTGATCCCAAATATATTTAAGCGCTTCTTCTTCCGACCAGGCTTTACGATATGGACGATCAGAGCGAAGGGCATCCCACACGTCCACCACGGCGAAGATGCGCGCAGCCAGCGGAATCTCTTCACCTTTTAGGCCGCGTGGATAACCCGTGCCATCCCATTTCTCGTGATGACAATAAGGAATATCCAATGCCGGGCGAAGAAAACTGATGGGAGAAAGCATTTTATAGGCAATCTCCGGATGTCTCCTCATGATGACTTCCTCATCTCCCGGTGTGAGCTTATCGTTCTTATAAAGAATAGAATCCGGAATAGCAATCTTGCCCATGTCATGCAAGAGCGCACCCCAACGAATATACTTTAGGCTGTCTTCATCCGCGATTCCCAAAGTCTGTGCCAATTCCACGGTCATTTGAGCGACGCGTTGCGAATGTCCTTCCGTTTCCCTGTCGCGGAAATCCATTGCCTGCGACCAACCTATAAGAGTCTCATCATATGCTTTGATCAAATTGGCATTTGATACTCGGAGATCCTCGATCAATTGGACGCTGTCAATTGCAATGGCGATTTGCACAGCAAAGGCTTGAATAAACTCCAACCATTCTCTTGCCGGTTCGAAAGGAGCGCGTTGAAAGACTTCCAGCACGCCCTTCACTTTTCCCTTGGCGACAAGCGGCATGCCACAATAAAAGACAAAAGCCTCTTTCTGCAACAAGCCGGTTTTTGTTTGCCGAACAGCCTGTGACAGATCGAGAATCGTCATCTTGCCGCGCTCGAGCACATTTTGGGCCACAAACTCTCCGCCCGCTGATAGCTCTTTTCTAGATTTCGTACGAAAGCCCCGCGTGAAAGCAGAACCAAGTTTCTGTCCAGATGGATCGAGCAATAACACCGAGGCAGCATCCACTTTCAATTGCGCCAGTACATTTCCAAGGATGACATTCAACATCTGCTGCAAATCATAATGACTGACGATGGCCATATCAATTTCGTGTAAGGCCAGCAGTTGTTGCGTGCGGCGTTCGATTTCCTCCTCCGCGCGTTTGCGTTCCGTAATATCGCGAGAGTTGACGACAATCCCTGCGATGATCGGATCGCTGATGAGATTCTGAGCAATCGATTCCATAATTCGCCAGGAACCATCTTTATGAGCGACACGATACTCTACAGGATCGGCGTATCCGTTTACTTCAATACGATCATTAAAGATTCCCATCAACCTTATCTGGTCATCCGGATGAACGAAATCGAATGCCGACCGGCCAACCATCTCTTCCAATGGGTAACCAAGCACACGTTGATTGGAAGGACTTTCGTAACGGATCGTGCCATCTGAATTAAGGATGGTAATGATATCCGAATTGTTCTCCACCAACAGGCGAAAACGCTCTTCACTGACGCGCAGCGCCTGTTCCGCCTGTCGATGCTCCACGCGGAGTCGCTTTTCATCCAACGCATGAATGACGGCCGGCCCCAATCGTTTGATATGTTCTTTGATAACGTAATTGATCGCGCCGGCCCGCATACATTCCACGGCGATGTCTTCGCTCATGGAACCGGTCCAGATGATCACGGGAATATCCGGTAGACGCTCAAGGGCCAACTTCAGAGCCATCATGCCATCGAAACGAGGCATGTGATAATCAGAGATGATAAGATCGGGCCGAAATTTTTCCAACGCTTGTAAAAAATCTTCCCGTGTCTCAACTTGTTCAAAAATACAAGCTGGCAATGCCTTGCAAATCTCCCTTTGGGCCAAACCCACATCGGTCGGTAGATCTTCCACCAAAAGGATTCGAACTGGTTCGCTCATGTCACGCTCTCCTGCGTTTGCACGGTGTATGCCGACAAAATCTCAACCCAACGCCTTGTTGACCAGCAGCCAATAATAGCCAAGTTGCCTCATGATTTCCTGAAAATCTTCAAACGCAACCGGTTTGACCACATAACTGTTCGCGCCGAGGGCATAGGCAGTCTTGAGATCCGGATCTTCCTGCGATGAGGTGATAATCACCACCGGGATTGTGTTGGTATGTTGATCATTCTTGAGGGCGCGTAGCACCTCGAGGCCATTCACCTTCGGAAGCTTGATATCCAGGAATACAACTTTAGGATATTGCAAACCCTCTTCCGCGAATTTGCCGCGCGAAAAGATAAAATCCAAGGCCTCGGCACCGTCTTCCACATGGATAAGACGATTAGCAAGTTCGTGTTTCTTAAGTGTACGGATGGTTAACTCCGCATCACGCGGGTTATCTTCCACCAGCAGAATATCGACCGGATTAAGTTGATTCATGCTCAGTAACCTTTCTTGGAAGAGCAAAGAAGAAGGCAGCGCCTTGACCACTTTCACTTTCCGCCCAGACGCGACCGCCATGACGATGGACGATCCTCTGCACAATAGCAAGACCTACGCCCGTGCCAGGAAATTCCTTTTCGCTGTGCAGGCGTTGGAAAACGCCGAAAAGCTTGTTAATATATCGACTGTCAAACCCCACACCATTATCTTTTACACAAAATACAACTTCTTTTTCCGTTTGCTCACAGGTGATTCGAATCTCGGAACGATCACGCTTGGACGAGAATTTGATCGCGTTGGCAATCAGGTTGATCCAAACCTGACGAATCAAAGAGGGGTCCGCATGAACAGATGGCAGATTTCCAATGTGAAAATCGATCCGCTTCTGATCTTCTGGAGATGCCAGTTCCTGAAAAACCGACTTGACCATAGCCTTCATATTGACTTGCGATGTCTGCATTTCAGTTCGACTGAGACGAGAGAAAGCCAGTAGATCGTCGATCAGCTCACCCATTCGGCGGGCTTCGTCCTGCACTACCGAACAGACGCGTTTTCCTTCGGCATCCAGAATCGGCTCATAATCTTCAACGAGGATTCGGGTGTAGCCATCGATCGCGCGCAGAGGCGCTCGCAGATCATGAGAGACCGAATAGGCAAAAGCTTCCAACTCTTTATTGGCGGCCTCTAATTGAGCCGTCCGCTCGATCACGCGTTGCTCCAGCCCTTCATTCATTTGGATGACTCGGGCCTCAGCGATCGTGCGGGCCATTAGATCATGCTTGGCCTGTTCGAACAGTTGAGATTGACGCCAGGCCGCAGCCAATTGATTGGCAAAAGCTGTAATGGCTGGCTCATCGCTTTCCTGCAAATCATCTGACTGCACAGTAAAAAGCCCGATAGCCTGTTCTTCTATAATCAACGGGGCAATGATCGACTTGGATAATCCCAAACCTTTTATGACGGCTTCCGCCAGCGTCGAAAGATGATTAGGAATCGACTGTTTGGCAGTGTCTACAAGATTCTCGAGGAAGAGGGCCTTCTTTTCCCTTAAGCACCTACTGAATGCATTCACAGTGCTGATCGATATCGTATAATTTTTGGCCGTGAGGCCGGTTATCGTTTCGACCAGTTTTATAGCCTGGTTCGTAAAAGTATAGTGCTGTAGAACCAATTGATCATTGTCATCATCTACAGCGAAAATCGCGCAGGAAAAATTGATCTTCTTGAGTTCACCGGAAACAGCAGCAAACGTCTGGTCAGGAGTAGTTGCTTGCTGCATGGCAAGGGCCGCGCCGTTCAATGTTCGAATCAGATTTTCGGCCCGCTTACGATTCGAAATATCATGGATAACAGCCACATGCAATTCTTGATCTCCAAACCAGAGATGCTTTGACGAAACCTCCACGGGGAAAAAGCCTCCATCTTTGCGACGATGGACAGTCTCTATATACTCGGAGCCGCCCTGCCGATTGATTTGATAATTTTCCCAGTTTTTATACCACCGCTCTTTCGGGTAAATCGGATCGATATCCCACAGATGCAAGCGCATCAATTCTTCGCGTGAGTACCCAAGGGAACGACAAGCCTGATCATTGACATATTCAAAACCCGCATCGCGATTGAGCCATTGGACGGCATCAGAAGCCCGGTCAACTGTGTATTGAAACATCTGCAAGGCTTCTTCAGCCCGCTTACGTTCGGTAATATCAAAACATATCCATACATAGTTGATTGGTTCGCCCTGTTCATCGAAGATGGGAGAAACAGTAGTATCCAACCAATATGGAGAACCGTCTTTGGTATGATTACAAATTTCACCGCGCCACGTATGACCAGCAGTGGCTGTTTCCCAAAGATTATTGGCACGATCTCTTGGATAACAAGCCATACTAATGATTTGTTCATTCTGCCCAATGAGTTCTACACGCGCATAATGTGAAATGGAAACAAAATTATCGTTGACGAATTCGATTTTTCCATCCATGCCGATGATGGCAACGATCGCGCCTTCATTGATCGCGTTTTGGAATCCAGCAAGATCGGCAGCGGTGGCGCGTAACTGCTGATACTGGCGAGCATTCTGTAACGCAATGGCGATTTGAGCTGCCAACGTAGACATTATGTTGATATCGTTCTCAGAGAAACGATCAACCTGCTCGGACTGCACATCCAACACGCCCAAAACCTGTTCCCGGAAAATAAGCGGAATAGCCATCTCAGAGCGCGTCTCCGGCAAAAAAGGATTGGGCAGAAAATCCGGAGCTTGACTAACGTTATTGATCACCACGCCCTGTCGCGTACGCGCTGCGCGAGCCACCAGGGATTGTTCCTGATTCATGAGAAGTGAACGTCCATGGGCCGCCATCTGACGACCAATTTGATCAGCACCGGAAGTCAACACAAGGCTCTGACCATCTTCACTGAGCAAATAAATATGTGCATGATACAAATTGAAACGCTGTTTGGTCAGGTCAACCGCTTTTTGGAGCAGAGCATCGGTATCCATCAAAGTGGATGCCGCTGTACCGATCTCTTCCACAGTGGCAAGTTCGGTGGCGCGTTTCGTCAGCGTTTCTTCCACCTGCTTGCGTTCAGTAATATCGCGTAGAACGATCACGTGACTAATAACATGTCCGCGCCAATCCGCGATGTCAGAAACGCGCAAGTCAAGCATACGCGTACCACTGCACGTAGGAATCTCGACACTCTTTCCATAACTAGTTACGCCCTGAGAAAGAGAGAGGTTTAACATCGGAGATATTGCCTCTAAAGGCTTGCCAACCTCTTCGGAAGTTTGCTTCTCCAACAAACTTTCCGCAGCCGGATTCAAAGTCACGATACGGCTATATTCATCAATTACGATAATGGCATCACTTACGCTATTGATAATGGTCCCGCGCGCAATACTCATCAAATCGCGTCGCTGAACGGAAGCTAAAATAAAAGTCATTAAGATCGTACCTATTGCAAGGCCCAAGCCAGTTGTCGCGAACGGAGTATACGGACTTAGATGGAAAATATCCAGCGCAGCGCCAAGCAAAGCAAAGATCGCCGCTGAGACGATGCCCCAGGCTTGCCGTTTATATATCCCACGAGAACGCACTGTGAATTGAACAAGAAAATAACAGCCCAACCCAATGACAAAATAGGAATATACGACAAAGAGCCAATGCCCGATCCCAGCCTCCCCTTGAGTTAAGAATATGTCTGAGTTAACAACAAATGCAGTTAAAGCAGGATTCCAAATCAAACCGTGTCTTTCATTTGTCAGAATCAGCACGGCGAATAGAATTGGAAAGAAGCTCAGTGCGAATAGTGTACGGGAACTAATTTTTCGTTGGGGTTGAGCATATTGCATAGCCAAAACAAGGAAAGCCGTTGGCGAAATCGTAAATCCAACCTGAGCTAATTTATACCAAAGAATTTTGGCTGTCAGCTCCACGCTATACGATTGCAGTGCGTGAGCTAAGGTTATCTCAGCACATGCCAGTAATAAAATAACGCCGGATTTCCAAGTTGGCTTATGCCGTCGCTCGATGGAAACGTAAAGCGCTGTCAGCCCAAAACCGGCTGACAGAAAGATCGATAGCGCGATATCGTTTGTCATTTCCTAGTCTATAAATCATCCTTCTGGTATATGACTGGCGCCAGGCTGAGTGATAATAAACATTTTGAACAGAAATCAATCCAAATATTTCAACCCGGAACCTGTATTGAATAGAACAATTCGTTCTTCCGGCTCGACCCATTTCTGTTGGACAAGTGTGTGAAGGGCTGCTAAAGTTGCGGCGCCTTCCGGCGCAGGGAAAATTCCTTCCATCCTTCCAAACTGACGTTGCGCCTGCAAAATCATCTCGTCGCTCACAGCCACAGCCGTGCCGTGACTTTCGCGCAAATCATCCAGGATCAGAGAATCAGCAAAACTTTTCGGCACACGTAAGCCGGAAGCGAGCGTATGAGCGTTTGTCCAAAAATCACAAAACGAGGCGCCAGCCTCAAAGGCTTTAATAACAGGCGCGCAGCCATCTGCCTGCACAGCCACCATGCGCGGTCTCTTTGTTTCATCCAACCAACCCAAAACTTCAAGTTCGGCAAAGGCTTTCCACATTCCTACAAGGCCGGTACCGCCACCAGTGGGATAAATGATCACATCAGGCAAAGACCAGTTAAATGATTCTGCAAGCTCATATCCCATGATCTTTTTGCCTTCCAAGCGATAAGGCTCTTTAAATGTGGACAGGTCAAACCATCCTTCAGCACGAGCCCGTTCCCCGGCCATGCCTGCGGCATCGCTGATCAAGCCATCCACGAGAATCACTTCCGCCCCGGCCATGCGACTCTCTTCGACGTTTGCGCGCGGCGTATCTTTGGGCATATAGATCAAAGCTTTGATCCCGGCTCGGGCAGCGTACGCTGCCATCGCTCCCCCCGCGTTTCCAGCAGTGGGGATCACCACCTTTTGAATACCCAGTTCTTTTGCTTTGGAAACCGCGGCAGCAAGCCCGCGTGCTTTGAAAGAGCCAGTTGGATTGGTGCTTTCGTCCTTGACATAAAGATTGGAAAGGCCCAGATCACTTCCAATGGTGGGGATAGGCAGGAGGGCAGTATCACCTTCTCCTAAATAAACAAAATTTTTAGGATCCTCCACAGGCAATACTTCATGCCAGCGCCACATCCCTTTGAGACGACGGGAAATAGAGTCGCGATCCACTTGCCCGCGCACCGCATCCAAGTCATATCGAGGCAAGAGCGATGATTGACAATCGGGACAAAACGTATGGACTTCATTCACGGAAAACTTCCGTTTGCAACCAGAACATTCCAACTCTAAAATAAAAGAAGTCAGTTGAGTATTCACGAGTGTACCCTGTAAAATTTTTGAATGTATTTTATCCATGATGACTCAAAGCGACTATCAACTACATTGGGGAGGGGACGAAAGCTTCCACGCGGGCGCGCAGCTCGCGGATGTTGATAGGCTTGGCCATATAAACATCGCAACCCGCCGCGAGCGCTTTTTCAGCATCACCTTTCAACGCATTCGCAGTGATCGCGATGATCGGAACGTGAACCAACTGAGAGCGCGGACTGGAGCGTAACCGTCGCGCCACTTCATAACCGTCGATATCCGGCAGGTTGATATCCAGCAGGATCAAATCGAGTTCGTTTGCTTCGGCAATGGAAAGACCTTCCATGCCATTCTTGGCCTCCAGTAGGTTATATCCGCAGGACTGGAGCACGCGCCTGACCAAAACCATGTTATCAGGATTATCTTCAACATAAAGAATATTATTACCCATAGAAAGAAACTCCTTATTCACCATTTTTATCTTCGATGACTTGTATTACTTGATCGACAAACTTGCGAGGCGTTAATGAACCTTTTTGATAGACTGCTTCTATATGACCGTTCAATCGTTTTCTCTCCTCAGGAGTAATATCTTTTGCGCTCACAACGATGACAGGAATATCGCGTGTGCGCGGGTCCAATTTCAATTCTTCGACCAGCCCGAAGCCATCGATGCCGGGCATCATCAAATCGGTGACGATCAGGTCTGGCATTTTTTGCCTCGCTTGCGCCAAACCTTCCCAACCATCTTTCGAATGATAGATGCGATAAGACTTATCCCGTTCCAACAAACGACGAATTAACAAGGCATCGTCTTCGTTATCATCGATCAACAAAACCGTCGTTGTCTTTTCATCAAGATTCTCCAACGCAGCTTGCAAACCTTCGCGCGGAGCAGGCGCCTGACTTTCACTCAAATGAACATCGACTGCCCACTGATCTCCAAGAACATGCTTTTCAACAGGGAACGTATGTCCCGTGCAATTGACGACGACTGTTTCGTCTCTGCCGATCTGACCGTTCTTCAGCATCTTTTCCAGGCCGGCAAATGCCACCGCGGTCGCAGGCTCTACGGCCATTCCTTCCGCCTTGGCCAATGCGCGCATGGACGAAAACGCCTCGGCATCTGAGACTGCTTCCATGGTGCCGCCATATTGCTGCATGATCTTCCATAGATAAGTATAAGTTTTTCCGGGATCACCGGTGGATAGGATGATAATACGCGTATCCGGGATGACCGCTTCGGCCATGTCCTTTCCGTCTTTGAAAGCTTTCACCATCGGCGAACAGCCATCAACTTGAATCACGGCTAGCTTGGGAATCCGGTCGATCAAGCCCATGCTGTAAAGTTCCTTGAAACCTTGGAACACGCCCAACGGCCCAAGCCCACCGCTGACCGCCTGAATGTACCAATCTGGCGCTCTCCAACCAAGCTGTTCAACGATCTCATACGCAATCGTCTTCATCGATTCGCGCGACGGAATAGAACCTGCGCCTCGATCCAACTGGAGATGACGTCGTTGTGCAAATTGCGAGGCGACTTGTTTGGTCTGATCATAATTGCCGCTGACTCGAATCACCTCAGCGCCAAACAGGGCTGCCTCCCGCAGCTTTTCCTGTGGAACGAGGCTGGTCATAAATACCCAGAGTTTGATCCCGGCCCGCGCGCAAGCCGCCGCGTAAGCCACTGCCGCGTTCCCCGTCGAAGCGATGACCGCCTCCCTCACCCCTCCCTCCACCATCGCTGCAACCGCAACCGCGGCCTGGCGATCTTTAAAGGAACTGGTTGGGCCGTAGCGCTCATCCTTTATATATACGCGAGCATGCCCGAGGGCGGGAGCGAAGCGTTGTGATAGCCAGAGAGGAGTCCAACCGGCAGGATAAAGATCGAGCACGGCCGGATCCTTCAGAGGCAGAACATCCTGATAACGCCACATGTTAAAAGATCGTCCGGGCAGGCCGCGCAAAATCTCGCGCTTGAAACCATCATAATCGTAACTTGCTTCCAGCCACTGCGAACCGCATTTCTTACATGTGGCAGGGATAAACGGCTCGTACGATTGTTGATGGCCGCAAAGGTTACATTTGAGGCTTTTAGGCGACGACATTCGATGCTTCCCGTTTTTCAACTACTTCAGTAATCCTGGCTTCCAGCGGCAGTTCAACATAGAAGGTCGAACCTTCACCGGGGATGCCGCTACTTTCAACCCACAAGCTCCCACCGTGCATTTCAACGAGGCGACGGCTGATCGGCAAGCCCAAGCCGGTGCCGCCCGCCTTGCGGGTTGTGGACGTATCCACTTGCGTGAACTCCAGGAAAATCGCATCCAACTTATCGGCTGGGATACCAATGCCGGTATCTTTCACAGTGATTAATACTTTCCCCGGTTCATGGTGAATAGCATGGATCGCGATTTTACCTTTTTCAGTGAATTTGATGGCGTTGTTGATAAGGTTAATCATGACCTGGCGGATACGAGTCCGGTCGGCAAAGATCTCCACATCTTGATCTGTAGTTTCGTCAATGAACAAGGACAGATCCTTTTCGCTGGCCAACGTAGAGGTAATGCTCGTCACTTCATCAAGCACCGCATATACTTTGAATCTCTCTGGATTCAAGTTCATACGTCCGGCCTCGATCTTCGCCATATCCAACACATCGTTGATCAGATGCAGCAAATGCTGGCCATTTTTCTGAATCAACTGCAAATCATTGTTCATGTTATTGGTGAGCGGACCATCCAGTTCATCGAGCATCACATCCGAGAAGCCAAGAATAGAATTAAGCGGTGTGCGCAATTCATGTGACATGTTGGCAAGGAACGAGGATTTCAAACGGTCGAGTTCGCGCAGTTGCGTCACCGTGGCAGCCTGTTCCACATACAAGCGCGCATTTTGGAGTGCAACCCCAACTTGCGAAGCCAAGGTTGTAAAAATGTTGGCGTCTTCTCGAGTGAAGGCGTTTACATGTTTTGATTGTACGTCAAAGACGCCCAATACTTTATCGGTGACGATCATTGGTACAGCCATTTCCGAATGGGTTTCAGGCAGCAACGGGTTCGGCAAGAATCCGGGATCGCTGCGCACATCATTCACAATCACGGCTTGTTGTTCCCGGACAGCGCGAGCTACCAGAGACTTCTCCGTGTTCAATGGAATGGCATGCCCTTCGGAAACCATTTTTTGTCCAACTTCACCAGCGCCCGCGGTCAGAAGCAAATTACCCTTCTCTTCATCGATCAAATAGATATGAGCATGGTAAAGGCCAAACTGGTTTTTCGAGAGATCAACCACGGATTGCAGCAGTCGGTCAGGTTCGAGGGTTTTCGCAGTGGTGGTACTCACTTCGGCCACGGTTTGCAATTCGGCAGCTCGCTTGGCAATAGCCTGCTCTGCCAATTTGCGTTCGGTGATATCCTGATTCGCACCATACCATCGGATGATCTTGCCATTTTCATCTCGTTCCAAGTTTATATTTACAGATATATAACCAATCCCGCCTTCCGGAAAGATAATACGGTGTTCCACATAGGCAGTAAAGTGCCGATCTGTAGAGGCAAGCGCTCTTTCAATCTCTTTGCCGACAAGGGGAGCATCTTCTGGATAAACAAAGAGTCGGGTATAGTCAGCAGATGATAGTTCGTATCCTCCCGCCTTTTCAGCTGTTGTGTGGAAGATCGAATAAAACTGGTCATTGAAAGTAAATGTATCTCTTTCCAAGCTATATTCCCAGTAGCCAAGCTTGGCCAGTGTAGACGCCTCCGCAAGTCTCGCTTCGCTGGCGCGAAGAGCAAGTTCTGCCAGTTTGCGTTCGGTAATATCTTGATTGGCACCGTAATAGCGGATTATCTTACCCTGGTCATCTCGGTCAATATAGATCTCCACCGAGATGTAACCCATGCCGCCATCCACATATTTGATGCGATGCTCTAACTGAGCACTGTAATGTTTATCGGTGGAAGCCAATGCCTTTTCGATCTCTTTGCCTACTAGAGGCAAATCTTCCGGGTAGACAAGGCGCTGGGCATATTCTGCTGAAGACAGTTCATACCCGCCCATCTCTTCGGCATTCGTATGGAAGATCGAATAGAAATGGTCATTGAAAAGGAAACGGTCGTGCTCGACATCGTACTCCCAGTTGGCAAGCTTGGCGATATCCAAAGCTTCCGAGAGTTTTGCTTCACTGGCGCGAAGAGCTTCCTCAGCCAGTTTACGTTCGGTGATATCCTGATTCGCGCCATAATAACGGATGATATTGCCCTGATCGTCGCGGTCGATATGGACTTCAACCGAGATATAGCCAATGCCGCCATCCGCATAAATGACGCGATGCTCCAATTTTGTGCTGTAATGTTTGTCAGTGGAAGCCAGAGCCTTTCCGATTGCATCACCGACCATGGGAACGTCATCGGGATGAACAAGACGCTGGGCATATTCAGCTGAAGACAACTCATATCCACCCATCTGTTCAGCAGTCGTATGAAAGATCGAATAGAAATGATCGTTGAAGAAGAAGCGGTCGCGTGCAACATCGTATTCCCAGTTGGCAAGCTTGGCAATATCCAAAGCCTCTGAAAGTTTGGCTTCGCTGGCACGTACAGCCTCCTCAGCTTCTTTCGCATCATACAAAGCCGTTTGGGTCTGCTCAAATAGACGCGCGCTTTCCAAAGCCAGAGCGGTCTGCTCGGAAACTTGCTGGAGGAAATCCTGCTCTTCCGGGGAGAGAGGCCGCTGCGGATCATCCGCCACAGCCAGAGTCCCAATCACCTCCCCGCCGGGCGCAACCAAAGGAAGATTGGCAAATAGTTCTTCGGCCAGTGGAGTTTCATTAACCGGTTTGAGCCCGGCCTGGTCAGACACAAAACCCAATGGCATATTCCCTGTTTCACGATAAGACTGCCAACCATCCCGACTCATGGCGCGGTACAAGCGATTAATTTCCTCGAGTCGTTCAGTCATTTCCTGTCGCAAGCGGGTACTTTCAATTGCGATCGCGATCTGGCCGCACAAACCTTCCAACAAAAGTTGATCATCCGAATCAAGGGCGCCAGCAACACTACTTTGAACATCGAGCACGCCCAGGATCGCATCGCCCATTTTGATGGGTACCGCGATTTCACCTTTGGTCTCCGGCAAAATAGGATTCGGACGCCAGTCCGGATCATTCTCCAATGTGGAACGTAAGACCGCTTCTCCGGTAGCCGCAGCCGTACCGATCAAACCTTGACCCATCGGCATGCGATGTCCGGCAGCCAACATTTTCTTCCCCACTTCACCATAACCAGTTACCAATACTACAGCATTCTGCCCTGCATCATGACGAAGCAGTTGTGTATGATAATAACCAAATTGTTCCTTGACTTGAGTCACCACGCGTTGATACAAATCTTCCAAACTGGTCGCAGCAGCAATCGATTGAGAGATTTGCGTGGAAAGTTGTACTTGACGGCCGCGGCGTTCCAAGGCAGTTTGGATTTGTTGTTCCAAAAGTTTGCGCCGAGTAATATCACGAATAGATGATGCACGAATTTCCTGATCGCCGATCTTATAAGCACGGGTAGAGGTCTCCACCGGAAAAGTAGAGCCATCACCACGGATGCACTGAATTTCATAGGGCAACACGCTTTCCGATTGCATTTGCTTCAACACGAATTCATGAGACTCAGATACGATGAATTCCAGCAAGTTTCTGCCAACCAATTCCCCGGCATCTGAAAAGCCAAACATTTTAACAGCGGCCGGATTCACATCCACAACTTTGCCGTGCTCATGAAAGACCAGGCCTTCCACAGTGGCCTCTGTAAACCGACGGAAACGCTCCTCGCTCGCATGAACAGCTTCTTCAGCCTTCTTACGTTCGGTAATATCACGTATGACGCCTACGTCAGCAGGCTTTCCACGGTATTCGATCACACCGGCTGAAAGTTCAGCATCGACCGTTGTACCATCTTTACGTTGTAGTATGGCCTCGTATACGGATGGAACCTCTTGTCCCGCCAGACGGGCCTTGATCCGATTCACAATCAAGGCTTGACTTTCCCGCGCGATGTAGTCCATGATCGGGGTATTCACCATCTTGTCCGGTGTGTATCCCAACATATCTGCCAGGGCTTTGTTCGCAAATTGGACAATATTATCCTGGATGATGATTACGCCATCCTTCGCCTGCGTCACCACCGCAGAGTATCTCGCCTCCGAGTCACGCAAAGCTTGTTCCACCTGCTTTCGTGTGGTGATATCCGTCACTGTAAAACGGACTCGTGGATGGCTGCCAGGCAAACGCGCTAAACGGACTTCGCAAGGAATATCTTCTCCGCGCGAATTGCGGTGAATCCATTCAAACACTTGAGGCTCACCCCGCATGGCCGCGTTGATCTTCTCCATAGCCTTCTCAGTGGATGAACGACCATCCGGCTGGAAAGGCGGGCTCATTTGTGCCGGGCCAACTTTGATCAGCTCTTCACGCGACAGCTCATAAAGTTTGACCGCGTTCTCATTCGGGTCGGTAAACAACCCGGTCACTAAATCTATAATACCAATTGCCTCCGGCGCGTTTTCGATCATTGATTCAAGAAGGGCCTCGGTTTGTTTATGCGCGGTAATATCTTCATACATTCCCAAAACCGCCACAACTTGATCATTCTCACGCACCGGTATTTTGCTCGTGCGCAACCAAATCGTTGAACCATCGGGAGTCGTTTGAGGCTCTTCATAATTAAGTTTGGGCTCGCCTTTTTCCATGACCAGGTGATCATCCGAGCGATAGGATTCAGCCTGATCCTTCCAAGGCATATCGAAATCAGTCTTACCGATCACTTCCTCGGGCGAGGAAAAACCGGCATCATCTGCAAAAGCCTGGTTGCATCCCAAGTAAACCAAATCACGATCCTTCCAGAACACGGCCTGAGGGATGTTATTCATGATTAACGGGAGCAACTGCAGGCCGGACTGAGTCGTTTGCCTGGCCGGTTGATGACCATTACCATTTAAGACGTCAATTGTTTTCATGCATTACCTCCAACTGTATTCTTCGGTTGGTCTTCAGACAAACTTGAATCATCTCCATGATTTGCTTTCACACGGCTGCCTTGCTGCGGAGGAGTCATTTGAACCATCGTCGGGCGTCCCAAAATTCTGCCAAGTTCTCGCGCAGCCGTGCGCATGATGGTCTCGGGATTTGTAGAGTTACGCAGGGCATCCGTAATTTGGCGCAACGTTTGCTCACGTTGAGCGCGTTCCTGCGTTAGGATCAATAAGCGCGTGTTGTTGATTGCGACAGCAGCCTGACTAGCCAGATTCATCAAGTGGCGCACTTCAGTTTCCGGAAACTTGGTAGCCTGTTGATAAATCCCATTGATATAACCGACCCACTGACCACCGATGACCAACGGAATGAAGATCGTGCTCACCGCGCCAAAGCGTTTCGCATACAGTTCGCGAGCGTTCTCATCCATCCGCGAGTCTGTAGCCACATCCTCGATCAGGGTGGGAACATCAGAGTGCAATAATTGTCTGGCCGAGGGGAATGTGGCTAATGGATAACGATTGAGCACAGTGGCATCAGGCAAGTGACTCCAGCGAGCTAACACTTCAATCGTAGCTGGTTGCTTATCATCCGTCCAAGGCCGGTCGAAAAAGTTCAGGCTGACATTTTGCGCGCCGCGGCCAAGCAAAGTATGTCGTCTAACCACATCCAAGATTTGCAAATACGTTGAAGCGGCGTTCAGTTCAGCGCTGGCTTTATAGAGGGACTCTGTTTCGCCCAACGCGCTCTCAGTTTGGTTGGTGAGGCGTAAATTTTCGAGATGAGTACTTAACTGGGTGGATACCGCGGACAAAATCTCTTCTGCTTCTTGTAAACCTTCTTTTGTGTGGACAGAGAGTTCCCCAATCATTTCATCCCGGACCGTCAACGGCTGGCTGATCCCCACAAGGTTATCTCCACCATCAACTGTATCCAGTTTGTTGACCTGATTAAGATTGTATATAAAGCCAGTTATATCTTCGCTTTCTTCCTGAAGATACGCATTCCATCCCTCGTGGGTGAGGCGATGGACAGCGTCTTCAGCTTCGGCGCGATATTTTTCGGCTTGAGCAAGCAAGCGTAGGTTTTCAACGTGCTGGCCCAACTGAGAGGCGGCTGCCTTTATGAGCTCAACCTCATCCGCATTCCAAGTACGGTTTGGTTCATCCGCAATTTGGATTGATCCAATTTTCGCTCCTGTCACGTTGATCGGCATGCTGAACGCCTCCGTTGGCGCGACAGAAAGTTGATCGGCTTCCAAAGGCACGAGATTGTTTTCTTCGAAAGCAAAACCAATCTTCTGTCCGCGATCGATGGCATCCAGGAAATCCTGCCAATCTTTTTCGGTTGAATGACGAATTTGCATTTCCAACTCAGAACGCGCCTCCTCAACAGAAGCAAGCAAGCTGGCATTCTGAACTGCAATGGAAAGCTGTCCGGCCAATGTTTCAAAGGCTGGCAGATTGGTTTTGTTCAAGGCTTCAGGTCGTTCGCTCTGCAAGTCGAGCACACCTAACAACTCTCCTCCGGCGATGAGAGGAATAGCCATTTCCGAACGAGTGTTAGGAAGCAACGGATTCGGCAGGAAGTCACGACTCTGGTTGGTGTCTGAAATGATTAGCGCTCGCCTTTCGGCAGCGACACGACCATTGAGCGATCCCGGGCCGATCAATAGGTGATGGCCGCGATGGATCAATGTTGTGCCTACCTGTCCTGTTCCAGCACTCAAAACGAGTGTACGCCTGGCAGGGTCGGTCAAATAGACTTGTGCATGGTAAAGACCAAATCTGTTTTGGATCAAGTTGACAGCTTCGGTTAAGAGCGTATTCAGATCATGCAGACGGGAGAGAGAACGCGTGACTTCTACAGCCAGATTCAATTCCCCGGTGCGGGCATCCAAGGCAGAATAACTGGCTTGTAATTCGCGATTGACCTGCGCCATCTCCGACAAGCGATCCTGTTCTGCCATACTGCGGTGACGCATAAAGACCAGAACAAGAATAGAAACAACACCGTTAAAACTCAGCGGCACAATCATGTCCCCGATCTGGATAGCCGGAGTGAATACGGTCAGCAACAAGAGACCCAAAAAATTAACAATGCTTAAAAAGGCTGTCGTGCGGAATGAAGCCAATGTGCCGCTAATAATTATGACCAGGGTATCGAAAACAAATGTAGTGAGGAGACCCGCGGGGCTATAATCTCTCGTCAACGCCATGCTCAGAATGGGCCAGAGCGAAACCGCGATCAGCAAAAAAGGCACAGCCAGTCGGTAATACTTGGTACGACTAAAGATGTAAGCGATTAAAAAGCTGATGCCCATCGCCGCTAAAATTAGCGCGCGGGTTGGGTTATGTAAAATATAAAATTGAGCAAACGGCCCGTTGGCAATAGATGCCACCAGGATGAGCAGCAAAGTTGAGACCAGCCTCGCCTGCCGCCGCTCGGCAGTGTCAGTAATTATCGCAGGCGGTTCCACCAGCCATTGCCACAGATTGCGTTTGCCGGGTTTGGCTGGAATATCGCGCGCCGGGTTCGGATTCGTTGAAACGGCGATATCTTGATTGGATATCGGCGCCTCTTGAATCACCGCAGGCTGCTCTTGTGCTAACTTGGCCTCCAGTTCAGCCACTCGAGTCCGCAAAGCCTCTGCCTCGCGCATGCTTAAGTAAGCGGGGAATTCTTCCTTCTTCGGGAACAGATTCTTGATCCGATTCTTAATATTCTCTTCATGCAGATTGTCACTGCTATCTTTAAGTCGTGATGATTTCTTCATAAAATATCTCCTGAATTGCGGACCAAACTTATACGTTTCCTAATTCTTGTTAGCACTCGAGCCTTGTGCATCTAGAATGACGCGTACGTCCCTAGATGCCAGCGAACGGCCAAGCTCACGCGCTGTGATTTCCAAAGCTGCTTCCACAGAGGTGGTCTGCTGAATCTTCTGACCAATGGCAGTGATCAAGGCCTCTCGCTCAGCTCTCCGCTGAACATCGCCATAAGAACGAGCATTTCGCAAAGCAAAAGCAATCTGATTCGCAATGGAAAGCAACAGGTCAGCGTCTTCCTGCTTCAAACTGTTCACTTCATTCTCTTGCACATCCAACACACCCAATATCTGATCACCGATTGAAATCGGAACAGCAATCTCAGATTTGGTTTCGGGCAACAAAGGATTCGGCAGCCAGGCCGGATCCATTAACACGTTCGATACCAGAACTGCTTGATTCGTTTCAGCTGCGCGTCCAACCAGACCTTTTCCCTTGGTCACTCTGTGATTCTTGGCCAATAAGGTCTGACCGATCTCGCCTGTACCGCCTGCCATGATCAAATCTTCACTCGATTCATCCCGCAGATAGATGTGCACATGATAGTAATCAAAAGCGCTTTTTACCTGATCTACCACCTCAGCCACCAAACGCTGTTGGTCGAGAATAGTAGAAAGACGATGGCTGACATCGGACACAACCGTCACCTGGGTTGCACGACGACGGATGTCTTCCATCGATTGTCTCAGGCGAACTGTCATGTTGTTGAATGCTCCGGCCATGGTACCAATTTCATCCCGCGAGGTGACCGCGGCGACAGCCGTCAAATCGCCGTCAGCAATCTGTTGAGCGACAGTCGTCAAAGTAGTAACCGGGCGGCTGATCAGTTGGGCGATGAGGCCAGCGGCAAATGAGACAAACACTGCAGCGATCAATACCGCAAGAGAATTCTGTCGTGTCTGAGTTGTGAGTGGTGCCAGGAAAACGTCACGATTTTGGGCGAACAATAATATCCACGGCTGGCTCTTGATGTGAAGAACTGTGGCTTCCTCATTTTCAGACTTCAGAACAAAAGTTTTCTCCTGGCTGATATTATTCAGGCCTTGTTCAAGTCCGGTCTGATTAAGGGAGAAGGATTCAGCCGAACCTTCAGGCAAGCGGTTTTGCTTCTGGAGTTGGGCCAGATCATTGGCGGAAAGAGCTACGGTCGTTTTAAGAATATCGGTGGGAGAGTCGCTGGATGCCAGGAAGATGTGATTTTCATCAAAAAGGTCAACGGCCGAATTTTGCAACCTTAATGTGTTGACGGTATCAACAAGAAGGTTCTGCAACACCACGGCATTGTAACGAACGCGAAGAACACCAATGAGCTGATTGGCTTCATCGAAAATGGGAGCGCTGAAATACAGATATGGCTTCCCATTATCGAACATGACCGGCGAAACATAAGGATGATTGGTACGGACGATCTCACTAAAGAAAAGCCGGTCTGCTTCGTTCCTGCCGATTTCTGCAGGACTTGTATCCGCTACAACGCGACCGTTTATATCTTCCACGCCCACCGAGGTGATATTCGAATCGCGTTGAGCCAAAGCACGCAAATCGACGTAAAGCGCTTGTTCGCTCTCGCTGCCGGCGCGATCCGCGGGAGCCAGATTCAGATATTCCCTCCAGATATGAGAACGTGCGGCTGTCTGAATATCCTTGAGATTATTGTTGATGAAAGTATCGATTGTGTTCGAGGCTTCCAATACCGCAGTTCGCAATCGAGCATCCGCGCTATCCGTTAAACTTTGGGCGGCAAACCGATTGTTGAAGTAGGAGATAGCCATTAAAGGAATAAGCGTCACCGCCAGAAAGGCGATCTGTAATTTGGTGTTCAGTGAATAATCGCGATATCGGCGGACAACGAAAAAGACCAAAACCAGCGCAAAAAGGACAACTAAAATATATAGAACTACTTGAATTCCTGCTATCTCAATCCGTTTGGTCGGGGTGAATACATCCACTAGTTCTGCCAAAATCCCAAACGCAATCCCTGTTAAAATAAAAGATCCTCTTTGTCTTTCCAACAGGGCCTGATTGGCAACCAAGGAAACTATCGTGATGATAGCTACCAGGAAGGTAAAACCTAATCCAGCCACCAACCCAGAAGTGATTACAAGAGTCAACATCCATGGAATAAATGTTAACCAGATACCCCATTCAAGCTGATCATTTATGATTAACATCAATCCCAATAAGGCGAACCCAGCTTCAACCCCTGCCAAACCAGCCGTTGCAGATATTTGCCAGGAGGGGGCTTGGGAAGCTTGATGCAAAACGATAGCCATCAAGACCAGATTGGCAAGTGCAAATGCAAGAACCAACCAAAATGCATTACGCTTCTGGAAAGATATATTGCGAAGATAACGTGAAAAACTGGAGTAATTACGGGCCACAACAACAGACAGAATTACGATCTGAATCCCTGAAATGTAAGGGATATAAGATATCAAGGCCTGAGGCGCTGAGGCACGTGAAGAATCAAATAGATCGAATAAAATTACCGAAATCATCAGAACAAGACTGGCACCAACAGCCCACATGAAATCTTTGCGGGGAAACTGCATAATCGCGGCCAGCACAATTGCAAAGATCACAATCAATAAACCGGTGACCAATCCAACACCTGAAACCACCAGCACAGTGACTGCGAGATTCACAACCAGTCCGCCCAAAACCAGCCAACCCGCCAGGCGAGAATGACCGCGTCGGCTGAGGACCATACTGACCACACATAAAAGAATATAAATGGTCCAGGTAATGGAACCGATTAACATCGGTCCGGCAATGCTCTTGAAACCGCCGGTCTGCATCGCAGACACAATGGGATAAACATTGGCGAGCACACTAAAAACAAACAGGAAAGCCGCGGTACCAAAGACGCGTTGATCTTGGGATGAGAATGTTGAAGTGTGTTTATCCGTATTCTCGTTCATTTGTTTTCCATCCTCTGGCCAGATTGCGTTAACTTCACGCTGGCCTTCGAACCGAGTGCCTGCCCCACCTCGCGCACCGCGATTTGCAAGGCGCTCTTCACATTCGTCGTACCCAAAATTTTCTGATTAATGTTCGTGATCAATGCCTCGCGTTCAGCGCGTTTTTGGGCTTCGGTATAGGATTGCGCATTACGCAACGCGACCGCGACCTGGTTCGCAATAGACTGCAACAGATCGACGTCTTCCTGTTTCAATCCATCGGCCACATTATGCTGTACATCCAACACGCCTAATACCTGATCGCCAACCAGGATCGGCACAGCCGCCTCGGACTTCGTCTCAGGCAGTAATGGATTCGGCAACCAATCGGGATTTTTCGAAACATCCGACACTAGAACTGCTGCCCTTGTTTCAGCTGCTCTGCCGACCAAGCCTCTTCCCTTTGGAACTTTGTGGCCGTTGGCCAACATAACGGAACCCGCCTCACCCGTTCCGCCCGCCATGATCAAATCTCCGGTGATTTCATCCTGCAGATAAATATGAGCATGGTAATAATCGAAAGCTGATTTGACTTGTTCGACTACCTCGCTAACGAGCCGCTTTTGGTCGAGGATGGTCGAGAGGCGGCGGCTGACTTCCGTTGAGGCCGCGAGAGCTTTCGTACGGTCTGCTACGCGCTGTTCCAAGGAGTTGATTAACTCGCGCAGACGAGCAGTCATCTCATTGAAGGAAAAAGCCACCTGTCTGACCTCGGCTGGGCCGTTAGCTTGGGCCTGCAAAGAAAGATCGCCACCGGCAATCTCAGTTGCAACGCTAGAGAGGGCAACCAGAGGCGCCGCCAACTGACGAGATACAGGAATACTTACGACACCGGCCATTACCAGCATGATTACGAAGAGAACAGTACCCCAAATTACCAGCGTAATAAGGGGCTGATATGCCTCTGCCCAAGGCTGCTCGATCACGACCGCCCATTGAGGAGTACCAATGGGAATATAGGTTCCCACAACTCTTTTCCCGGTCAAACCAGTGTACGTCGAAACATTAGGAGTGATATCTGCTGAAGCTCCCGGGTTGGAAACAAATTCATTCACCTCACCGATATTGCGTTCGCTTTCACCTTTCAAAACACGGCCGGTATCATGGAATGCAAGCAACCTGCCCTGGCTATCGACCACATAAGCGTAGCCTGTTTGGCCTACTGCGATTCGGTCAACCAAATCCCACATGAACTTCAGATCAACTTCAGTGACCAAAGCGCCTTGGATATCGCCAAGGTCACTTTTTACAGGAATGGCAATGGCGACCAACGGCTCACTGGTCGAATTATCGATGTATACTGATCCAATAAAACTTTGGCCTTTTAATGTCTGGCTCACTAAATCACCCTTCAGTTGAGAGGTGAATTGTGCTGATAACGATACTGTATTGCGAGAAATTTGAGATAATTGCCGTCCACCGCTATCCAATAAAGAAACTTGGCTGAAGGCCGGATCAAGACCCAGCAAACTCTGCACAATATTTTTTTGTGTCTCGGGGCTAGCCGTTACTGGATTGAGAACTTCGACTGCCGTCTCTAGTTTGCTGACCTTATCCTGAATGTAGCTAGCAACAGTTTTACTAGCTTGTTGAGCAATGAGTTGCTGTTCCGCAGTGAGTGCAGTTTGCTGAGTGCGCATGCCGGCGACGAGGAATATGTTCACAGTAATGAGCAATGATATGGCGATGGTAACAATAAACGTCGCGGCAAGTGTTGCAGCCAGTGTGCGGGGTGTACGGGTTCGTTTTTTCGGATTCTTCATGCTTATCTCGCTTTTTGCTATTGAAACCAAGGCGCGTTCCTATTTGTATACAAACCGTTTAAGCGGCCTGGCGTAACAAGGAAAAAATCAGATTATCGAATTACCTGGTCTGCCTGTTTTAATAAACCTTCCGGCACGGTTAATCCAAAGACTTGTGTAGCCTTGTAATTGATCTGGAAGTAGCTGTCAGAAGTGAGCACGGGGATGGTTCCGGCTGGCGTACCTTTGAAAATCTTATCTGCGAGCAGAGCAGACTGTTGGCCCGCGACATCGGCCTGTGGAAGCAGGCCAAAGATGGAACTGTTCCCAGTGGAATCCATCAGGGCGCCACCAACCGGTATCTTGTTTGCATAACTGAACTTGCCTAAGACATCATAGAACGCCGGGGTAATAGAGAGCGGTTCAGCAACCTGCAAGATCGCATCGAAACCAATATCACCCGACGCGACGCGGCGATCAAGTTCAGCCTGAAGATCCTGAGGGCTGGTCGCGGCAAATTCAACCAACTCAACTCCCTGGGTCTTTGCCTGCTGACGAATGACATCCAATTGACCCGGTACATTTGGATATCCCTTGAGATATGGCACAAAGACACGGCTTGCAGTGGGCACTATTTGGAGCAGGATCTGCAAACGCTTGCTGGCAATATCTACACTGGGGAAACGTACACCAGTAATATTTCCGCCCGGCGCAGAAATGCTCTTGATCAAATCCACACCTGGAACATCCGTAAAAGCAAGCGTAAAGATTACTGGAATGTTCGTGCCTTGTGTATCTGCCTTCACTTCCATAGCCGCCTCTGTGGGAAAGGCGAAGATCAAGTCTACTTTTTCATCTATAAACTTTTTAACGGCGGTTTTATAAGCCGCTGTATCTACGTCTGATGACTGCACATCGTAGATGATATTTTTTCCTTCGGTGTATCCTAATTTTGTCATCTCGGCTTTGAAGCCATCGACTGCCGGGCTAAAAGCGCTTAGCCCGGATAAGATGCCTACGTGATACACCTTGGCTTGTGGAGCAGAACCGCATCCGCTTAAAAACAAAGCAAGAATGGTTACAAAAGTGAACGACATCCATATGGTTTGAAGTTTCTGGTGAGCAACATGTTTCGTGGTCATATCTTTTCCTTTCTATATCTCCGCGTAAGTTAAACGCGTTCTGCAATCTTATTGACGAGAGGCAGGGTCAACGTAAAACAACTTCCCTTGCCCGGTTCGCTCTCAACGTTTACCTGGCCGCCGTGACGTTCGGCAACCGCCTTGACAATCGCAAGCCCCAACCCGTTGCCTTCAATATTTTTAACATCCTCGTTATGAACGCGATAGAAGCGATCGAAGATAAACGGAATATCTTCCGCCGGGATTCCATAGCCGGTATCTTTGACAAACACTTTCACTTCATCTTCATTCGTTTCAGCCTGGACTTCGACAGAACCATCCACCGGTGTGTACTTGATGGCGTTGCCGATCAGGTTTCGCAATGCTTGTTTCAGTTGCAATGCGTCTCCCTGGACTTTAGGTTGGTCGGTGATTTTTCCGAATTGGACAACCTGATGTTTCGTCTCCGCTTGTGGACGGAACTCATTGATCACATCAAACACAAGGGCGTTCAGATCGATGAGGTCCTGCTTCAATTCCACGTCCATATCGATCTTCGCAAGATCGAGCAGGTTCTGCACTAATTCACTCATGTTTTGGGCAGCGGAATAAATATGGCCGGCAAATTCAGTCTGCTTTTCATTGAGGGGCCCAGCCGATGAGAGCAGTTGACTGAACCCGGTAATCACAGTGATCGGGCTCTTCAAATCATGAGAAGCTGTGGAAATAAACTCATCCTTAACTCGCTCCAAGGCTTTGAAGTGAGAGACATCATGGAGCAGCGCAACACAGCCCTCCTTCTCAATTGGCGTGAATAATCCTGTAAAGACGCGCTGATCCGGCCAGACAAATTCTCCACTGATAGGTTGTTGGCGAGTGAGCGCTTGCTCCAACAGATCGATAAACGCGTCGTAGCCGCGGCCACGCTCAAGCGGCAGGCTGAGCTTTACTTCATAATCTGTGAACAGTTTTTGCGCCGCCGGATTCAAAAGGGAGAGACAGCCTTTTGAGTCGAACATCAAAATGGCATCTGCCGCGCTCTGCAAAACAGCATCTACTCGCTGCTGTTCCTGTGCAACCATCGAAAATAGTTGAGCGTTTTCTATTGCAATCGAGGCCTGACTTGCAATGGCTTGTATCAACAATTGATGTTCGAGGTTGAAATAACCTTGTTGTTCATGAGTCAAAATAAGCAGACCGATCAGGCTGAGGCGACCAAACATCGGGACGATAATGACCGAACGAGTCGGATCGTTCGGTGCCAAATGCCAGCGCGGATCGGTTCTGGCGTCGTTGATGATCAGGTTTTGCTGTGTCTGTTTGACATCATCCAAGAGATCATTCAAGAATGAGTCATCCAAATCAAAATGCAAAGGCGTGGAAAGGCTATATTGTCTTTGCAGCGGAGTTTTCGAATCAAGAATAAAGATGTAACCGAACATCGCGCCCAGCGTCTCTACTGTGCGACGAAGCACAACATCTGCCAACTCGCCGACTTCGAGTCGCGCGCTTAGGTCTCTCCCAATTTCAGGCAGGAGACTGAGTTCTTTGTTTCGATGACGGATCACATCTTCGGCTTGTTTGACGCGCAATTTGGTGCGAATACGCGCCATCAACTCGCGTCGGTCGAAAGGTTTGGTAATGTAATCGTCGGCCCCTAAATTGAAACCAGACTGAATGTCCGCGGGCTCGAGGCGGGCGGCGGTCAGGATAATGACCGGGATGTGCTGGATGGCCGGGTCCGCGCGGACTTCCTCCAAAACGGCGAAGCCATCCTTCTTCGGCATGTTGACATCCAACAGAATCAAATCAGGAAAATGTTCGCGAGCCCTTTGCAGGACTTCCACCCCATCTGCAGCAGTGATGTAGTCATAACCTTCCGTTTTGAGATAACGGGAAATCAGAGTCACGTTATCGGGAAGATCATCAGCGACCAAAATTTTGAACGGTCGTTGAGTATTATCCTGATCAGAGGGTCGCGGAGTCTGTTCCCACTCTTTCAGGATTTTTTCCACAATCTGACAAATACGTTCAGGGCTGACGGGCTTGGCGATGATCTCATTGATCTTGAGGCGGCGAGCAGTTTCTTTCAGGCCGGGCACATCATAGGCCGTGATCAGAATCGTATGCACCGGACGGCTGCTGGAGTGTTCCTGCAATTTTTCAATTAACTCCAAGCCGTTCATTTCAGGCATGATCATGTCAGTGATCAAAATGTCCGCCGGATGAACGTGAACGTGTTCGAGCGCCTCGCGCCCACTCGTAGCGGCTACCGCTTTTACGAGGGGTCCCATTTGAGAAATGGCGCGCGCCAACATCGTGGCCGTATTGGGATGGTCGTCTACTATGAGGATATGGAGAGGGAATATGCCGGTTGGTTGTGACATGTATCACAATTTTCCACCCAATTCCCCCATCGGCCGGTTTGTTATCAGTTGATCAAAGTTGGGAAAAGTTGGCGAACCTTAGGAAGCTAATCCCCCACAAAACGATATCCGCTCCCGCGCACATTAATAATATAAGTACTGGTTTTCGAATCCGGCTCAATCGCCTGGCGAATATGATGAATATGCCACTTCACCAATTCCTGTGCCTCGCGCGCATCAGCCTGATAGCCCTGCGCTTCTGTTACCATCGTTTGATAATCCACTATATTGGGCGCATGACGAATCAGCACCAACAGATAGTCAAATGCCGTGGGCGGCAGATTGACGACTCGTCCGTTGACTGTTACGCGACGGGCATGCAGATCCAACTTCACGTTCCCACGAGACACAAAACGATCTTTGTTCGCGTCCATCGGACCCGAAGCGGCTACCGGTTCCTCTTCTGTTTCCAAGCCTTCAAGTTCCGCCTGCAACGTTTGAATCTGCGTTTGAATCTCTCTTCGGCGACGATCCTTTGCGCGTTGGGCCAGGACCGCCTGCGTGCGCTCGATCAAGACTTGAGGCCGGAGTGGTTTCAATAGATAGTCTGTAGCGCCAAACCGCAGCGCGTCGATCGCGGAACTTGTATCGGGCTGAGCTGTAAAAAGGATGACCGGCAAATTGGGTTGGCTGGCGTGAATCCGTTTCAGGGCTTCCAGACCGGCGATGCCCGGCATACGCAAATCCATATAAACCAAATCAAAAGGCGAATCGGCAATCAAGGCCAGAGCTTGTTCGCCGCTTTCTGCGGTAGTTACTTCAAACCCAGCCCTCTGCAAAATGCGCGCCAGAGTCTGGCGGAGAGAAGCTTCATCATCAATAATCAGAATGTGGCCGGTTGGATTCAAACTCAATTCCTTCACGAACAGGGAAACCATATCTTGAACAAAGCGCCGCAATCGGGATTATTCTCTACCTGAATGCGCCCGTTATGACGTTGAATAATATCATAAGTGATCGTCAAGCCTAATCCGGTGCCCCGCTCTTTGCTCGTTATAAAAGCGTCGAAGATGCGCGGCATGATCTCAGGGTCGATGCCCGGACCGGTATCTGAAACAGTGAGGAGGATTTCTTTTTGCTCCCAACGCGATGTTGAGACAATCAACCGCCCGCCGGAAGGCATGGCTTCCACGGCATTCATGAACAGGTTCAGAATCACTTGTCGAATCTGATCTGGGAGTCCGGAGATGGTCGGCAAATCAGGCTCAGGATGAAATTCGAAAGCGATCTTATTATGGCGCAAATGAGTGGCAACAAGCACATAAATATCTTCAACCACACTGTTCACTTGAACCACTTGAAAATCATCCTGTTGCGTGGGGCGATAGGAGGAACGCAAACGTTCGATCAAGGCAGCCATGCGCTCGGTCTCAGAAAGTACGATTTGCAGGTCTTTCTGACTCTGGTCGGAAATGCCGCGGTCATCCTTTAACAGAAACAGCGCGTTTTGAATGGACTGAAGCGGGTTGTTCAACTCATGAGAAACAGAAGCCAGCAAACGTCCCACCAGCGCGAGGCGTTCACTCTGAACCAGTTGTGACCGAATCGACTTTTCCTGCCCCAAAGAAGACTGTAATTCAGAATATAACTCCGTGCGCTGTACAGCAACCGCCAGTTGCTCGGCCACAACACCCACTAATTGCAAATCACGTTTGCTCAAACGTCCGGGCGGACAATGCTGAACATCCAGCACACCAAACACTCGATTATTTACTCTGATCGGCACAGCCAATTCAGATTGCACATCAGAGAAGAGCGGATCGGGAATATAAAAAATAACGCCATTTACATTGTTCGTTAAGAACGGTATGCCGGTTTCAGCAGTATGACCGATAATGCCAGCCCCGGGAGCAAGATGTTGAACGCGCGGCCTAAGACCTGTGGCGGGTTCAACGCTCTCATTCTTCATCACAAGCTCTTCAGTCTCCGGGTCAACAACATAGATCTGAACGTGATAATATCCAAAGCTTTGTTGCAGAAGATAGACCACATCCTTCATCAATTGTTCGGCGTCGAGTGAAGCCACCAATCCCCGCGTAATCTGATACAAAGCATTAACTTCTCGTAGACTCTGTTGTGTTGTCTCCAGCAAACGAGCATTTTCAATGGCAATGGCGGCCTGAGTGCCAAGAGAACTCAACAAAGTATGTTGTTCAACGCTGAAAGCGCCCGGCTCCCTACATTGGACACTGATCGTGCCCAAGCGCATATTTCCGCTTTGTACCGGCGCAACCATTAAAGAATGAAATTGTACAGGCTGCTTTTTAGGCCGGAAATCAGCGTGCGTTTCCACATCTGCGATGCTGACGACTCCCCCGTTCACCATAACCTGACCCGCTACCCCCTCCCCGGGGCGCAGGTTCAATTGTTCCGGGTTGGAATCCTTATAGCCAGAAACAGCGCGCGGAACAAGGATTTGATTCTCTTCATCCAACAAGTGGATTACGGCCTGTTGCGTACCAGGAATCAGCTCACGAGCAGAATCGACAATCAACTGGAGAACTTTATCGAGGCCGACCTGTTCTGTCTCGCCTAAAGACTGCTCGATCTTTGAAAGAGTGCGCGACTCTCTAAGCCGCTTCTGTATCTCTGCTTCCTGATGAATGGTCCAAAGCCCAAGCGCGACCTGTTTACCGATCTGCTCTGCTCGACCAAGCTCCTCGAAGGTAAACCTTCGTGGAGTATCAAAAGCAATCAGGGCAGCTCCAAACTTGAACTCTTGGATACTAAACGGGATGCACAAGGCAGACCGAGGCGAAAGAGGAAGCTGCTTGAACGGGCCGGGATTGATGACGTAACCCGACGATGGGACATCCTCGATGACAAAAGGTTTCCCACTCTCCAGAGCAGACGAGTAAGTAACAGCTTCACTCGCCTCAAGAACGAGATTGGTGGAAGGTTGATCCAAATATAAAGTGGTGGCAACCAAAACAGTCTGATTCTGCGCCGCACCCCGGCGAACGAGATAACCGTAGTCAGCAACGAATAAATTTGTTATTTGAGTTACAAGACGGTAATATAAGTCCGCGGAATCCTTTAAGGCGAGAATATCTTGCGTCATCTGGTTGATGATCGCAAAATAACGTTCGCGAGATCGAAGTTCCTTCTCAGTGCTCTGACGTTCATCGATGCTGGTTTTCAAAAGACCAGCAGCATATCCAGCGATAATCAAGATGATATATCCTGGCACTCCTTGCGCCAGTCGCATCATCCATTCGCCGCCAACGAATATTTGAAGAAGAACAGAGTTCAAAACACTGCTGACCAAACCAGCCAAAAGGCCAACTGTTCTTCCAAAATATAAACCTGCTAATACTACGGGGATCGTGATGAGGGCGGCCCCAACACCGCCCAAAGATTCAGGATTGACGTAAAACGTGACGATATAGAGAATGATCAGAGCCACGATAATTGCCAACCGCACTTTCTGGGAGTGCGGTTGCAAATTCTCTATATTCCATCTGAAAGGATGACCAGACTCTTCTTTCCAATTCATAGGTGTTGGTTCTGTAACGGGCTACTTCCTTACAATCTACCCTATCCACAAGAAGTCTGACAAAAATCGATTTTTCCGCTGCCGACTAGAGACAAGAAAAGGTTAGGGTGATTTCGACTCTTTGATATAACGGCTTGCCAGATGACTCAGCTGAGAAAAGCTAACTGGCTTCAGCAAAACAAGATCCACCTGCGCCTGCAAGCTGGACGCAAATTCCGCGTCAGCAGAGACAATGATCACATGTGCATTTTGTGTACGCGGGGCTTTGCGAATCTCTCGAAGGATGACGCCTCCATTGACGCCGGGCACATGCAAGTCCAGGATGACCATCGTTGGAGTTACTGCATTCAAACGGTCGAGTGCTACTGTACCGTCCCGGATGGATTCGGTGGCGTATCCGGCCTGCGTCAACGCAGTGGTGAAAATCAGATTTTGATCCTCGTTATCTTCAATGATCAACGCAAGGGGTTTTGTATCCGTCATGAGATTTCTCCTTATCGTGTTGGAACGCGAAGAGGCAGATTGACAGTGAACGTGCTCCCCTGACCCACCTCGCTCTTCACACTGACTGTGCCCTTCATGATCGCGACAAGCTGTTGAACGATCGCCAGGCCCAAGCCCACACCGCCCAATTCTCTTCCAGAATTTTCGTCCACTTGATGGAACGCTTCGAAAATATGAGCCTGATCTTCTTTCGAGATGCCGATCCCCGTGTCCTTAACCTGCATTATCCATCGTTCAGACCCATCCGCCGCGACGTGCAACACAATGCCGCCAGTTTGAGTGTACTTAATTGCATTGACAACCAGGTTAGATAGAATCTGTTCTATTCTGGCCCTGTCCCCAATCAATGAGCTTGGCAAAGCGGAATCGGTCTCAACATTCATGGTCAGTTGTTTCTTCAGAGCCAAAGGCAGGGTGTTTGAATATACGGTTTGAACCAAATCCTGAGGAGAAAATTCACCTTCTCTCAAATGCAGTTGACCCAGCTCAAGCTGACTTTGATCCAGGAATTCGGTGAAAATCCGTTCCAAATTATGCGTGTTGTTGATAATGCGCTGCGTGATATCCATTTGCGCTGGCGTAAGCGGCCCATATACGCTTTGCTGCAACATTTCAGAGATACCTAATATGGCGCCCAGTGGCGTGCGCAACTCATGACTGATCCGGGCAATAAAACGAGTCTTGAATTCGCTGGCTTCCGTTGCCCTCTTAGCCATATCTTGAATATCTTTGATCTCAACTGTATAACGACCGATCGCGATCTGTAACGCGCCGCGAATTCGTTCCTGCTCAGCTAAAATCAATTTCTCCAAGTTTTTCATAAAGCCGAGAGTCAGCGAGTCCTGGTAAGCATCCACAATGTCCAGCGCTTGTCTGATATCATCCTTCTCAACGACAGTTAAAACGAATTGGCGCGTCACCTGGCTTAAACTCAAAATCGTTTGCTCACTTAACCCAAGTCCACTCAGTTTTGCGCCATATTCCATTCCCCATTCCGGCTGGGACAAACCGCGGATCCATGCATCTGCCGTCTCTACCGCGACATTCCCAATTTCGCTTGGTCGCATTTCTGTGCGATTCGTAAACAGATTATTCCGCAGGCTTTGGCGGTATTGATTGATCAGATCGGTGCGATGGGCTTGTGCTTGCTTGACTAAATAATCCGCTAACTCGTGAACTCGAACTGAGGCGGGGTTTTCCATCCAACTCCTTTTCAATTCACGCCGCGTTGAAGGGCGTTTCGCGTTCGTTCTATCTCACCAAGATGATATTCTTCAAGCCCTTTGATGAATCCTTGCACCACGCCTTCTTCATATTCATCAACAATCTCAAGGATAAAGGGAATGTGATCTTGTTCCAGGTTGGCAAGAAGGAACTGGCGTGTGGTTTGGCCCAAACGTAGGACTGTTCGCTCGCCCAACCCGGCTTTGTGCAACTGTACGCCGCGATCCATATTGGAAAATTCGGGCTGGTTCAAAAAATTGAGAATCGCCTCGGTTTCGTCCGAGGCGATTTGTTTGATCATGCTTGGGCGGAGATCCGCCCGGTTGGAAAATAAATTATCTCGCAACACCTGCTGGTATCGATTGGCCAAATCATCGCGATGAGATGTGATCTGCTTTATAAGCAAATCTCGCGCCTGGCCTCGTTGTACCGAATCTGTATTTCCCATAAATCTTGCTTATCTGGGCGCAACCAGTGTCACTTGACCAAATAAGCGCCGTAGCCACCGCCCATGGGGCCAACGGATCCCATATCATCTTTGGAAATAATTGATTCATCGAAGCCATGCCATGCCAGCAAAGATACAAAGTCGTTATCATCTGGCTTCCAGGGCTGAATCAAATCGCGGAATTTTTTCAATGGACGGAAGTACATTTCCGATCCCATTTGCTCGTAGATCTTCAATACCTGAACTGAGGCAGGGTCGTCCGGATTGGCATCAGCTCCCTGCGCGTTAAAAGCCAG
>DATKNJ010000324.1:0-8612 GCA_035541395.1 Anaerolineales bacterium | reverse complement strand
TTGCAATCTCCAATCCATTTATTCCGCGCATTCGCAATTCGCCGTGGGTCAGCGGATTGCTGGACGGGGTCAACGTTGCCGCGTTAGGTCTTATGGCAGCAGTTACATTTGATTTAGGACGCGCTGCGATTACCGATCCGCTCACTATTTTGCTTGCACTCGTTTCACTTTTTCTCCTCTTCCGCTTCAGAATCAATTCCACCTGGCTTGTGTTGGGCGGCGCGCTGATCGGCCTCCTGAAGGCATTTGTTATCGGGTAGAATCGTCTCATGCACGTTCACAGATTCGCGCTGATCGTTCTCCTGCTGTTGATGGCTTGCGGAACCGGGAGGGTTTCGACTCAAACTATCAATGTCTTAGACGGCACACAAATTCACACGATCTCTGCCTCTGGGAAAACTCCAGCAGAGTTGGTGATTCAGGCTGGCGTGTTGCTCGGACCAAATGATCACGTCCTTGTGAACGGAATTCCCATCGCGCTCGATCAAACTCTGCCTCAAACTGGTTCCGTTATCTTGCAAGTTCGCCGCGCCGTTCCATTAACTCTCGTCACACCGAGCGGACAACGGACTCTACAAACCACCGCACAAACGGTCGGTGAGGCGCTGCACGAAGCTGGCATCTCGTTGTACGCAAGCGACTTTCTCGATCCGCCAGCCAGCACAACAATCACAAAGCCATTAACGGTTAACTATATTCCCTCGCGCGAATTAACTGTCACGACGCATGAAGGCTCTATCAAAATCCGTTCCGCCGCGCGGACAGTTGGCGAAGCATTAGCCGAAGCCGGGATTCCGCTGCTTGGTTTGGACTACAGCCAACCGTCCGAGAATGAAGCGTTGCCCAACGATGGACAAATCCGCGTGGTGCATGTCAGCGAATCGGTTGTGCTCGCGCAAAAGCCAATCGCGTTCCAGAATAAATTTGAGGCTTCTGCAAATGTCGAACTCGATCAACAACAAGTGCTGCAGCCCGGCCAAACTGGCCTCTCCGTGAGTCGCGTACGCATTCGTTATGAAGATGGACAGGAAGTTTCGCGTGTGACCGAATCTGAAACGGTTGTGCGCCCGCCGGAAGATCGGGTCGTTGGCTATGGCACAAAGATTGTCACCAAGACGGCGACAGTAGATGGCGTGAATATTCAATATTGGCGCGCAGTGCAAGTCTACGTCACATCGTATTCGCCTTGCCGCTCCGGCGGAAGTCAGTGTTATCCCGGCACGGCCAGCGGATTGCCTGTGAAGAAAGGTGTGGTGGCCGTCAACCAAACCTGGTACAGTTACATGAACGGCCAGCAAATTTATGTGACCGGTTATGGCAAAGCTGTGATCGCTGATCTGTGCGGTGGCTGCGTGGGCAAGCCTTGGATCGATTTGGGTTATAGCGATAGCGATTATGTGGGCTGGGGAAAATGGGTCACGGTTTATTTCCTCACGCCCGCGCCGCAAAGCATTTTATACGTATTGAACTAATGACCAAATCGCAAAGATTCTTCATTGTTTTTCTTTCGGTTCTCGCCTGCGGATTATTGGGCACAGTGTTTTATTACGGCGCGCAGAATTATGAATTCTGGGCGAAGCAACCACTTGGTCCTGGGCTTTCGAACGTTACGCCTTGGATACTGCCCGCCACATGGACAGCCTCGCCAACCAACAGCGGATCGCTGCCTCGCGTGGCGCGGCCAGTAAGCACATTGATCGTTGCTCCGTCAACCAATACGCCCTCGCCCATCACGCGTTGCGGCGGCCCACCAGTGATGAATCTATTGGCCGTCGGTTCAGATTACCGCGGTGATGGCTATCTTTATGGTCTTGGTGATGTGATTCGCATCGTGCGCGTGGATTTCATCACGCCGAAAGTGACCGTGCTGGAATTTCCGCGCGACTTGTGGGTACAAATCCCTGACATCGCCGATAACTTAAAAGGCCAGGATCATGAGAAACTGAATCAAGCTTATCTATATGGCAACAAAGGATTCGGCTATACCGATGATCCCGCGCAGGGTCCGGGTTTATTGGCGCGCACGCTGGCACTTAACTTTGGAGTTAAGCTCGATCATTACGTGGCGGTTAACATGCACACCTTCGTCAATATCGTAGACGCGGTCGGCGGGATCGATGTTAACCTGCCAGACGGACTCGATGGCCGCGAAGGGAAAGATCAAAGTGCGCGTCTTGTTTTTCCAAAAGGTGAACAACATCTCGATGGCGAACAAGCGCTCACCATCGCGCGTATGCGCAATGAAGGCGTATTCCAACGCGCCGATAATCAAAACCTGATCCTGTGCGCGTTACGTCAGAAGTTAGCCAACCCGGATGTGATCCAACACTTCCCCGATTTGATCTCCTCGTTCAAGAACAGCATCCAAACCGACCTCACACCGGAACAGATCGGCCAACTGGCTTGTCTCGGCCCGCAGATTCCGGCGGGCAACATTATCTTCGCCAGTTTTCCGCAAGAGTTGTTCACTGGCACGCGCGTCTATGATCCCGTGTTCGGAAAACGCGTTTTCATTTGGGATGTAGACTTCAGTGTTTTGCGAAGTTACGTTGCCCAATTCCAGGCTGGATCATGGCCGGTCCCGTTCTTCGGCCAAACCACTCAAAATCAGGACGCGCCCATCAAGTGCCAATGAACTATTCTAAAATTCCTCCGCTGAACACGGTAGCACTGCTGAAAGATTATGGCATCTATGCCGATAAACGTTTGGGACAAAATTTTCTGGAAGACTCGAACGCGTTGGAAAGTATTGCTCGCGCGGCAGAGATTCAATCGACTGATACAGTGTTGGAGATCGGTCCCGGCTTGGGCAGTTTGACTCGCTATTTAGCCATTGCCGCACAGAAAGTGGTTGCGGTCGAACTGGACGAAAAGTTGTTCCCGCCATTGAAAGCTGTGCTCAAGCCTTATGCAAACGTCCGTTTAATGCACGGCGACATCCTCAAGCTTTCCTCCCCTGATTTAATTGACCAACCCGATTATTTAGTCGTCGCCAATATTCCTTATTACATTACGTCTGCGATCATTCGCCATTTATTGGAAAATCCGCCCAAGCCGCGCCGCATCGTATTGACAGTTCAAAAAGAAGTCGCGGATCGTATCTGCGCCGCGCCCGGTGATTTAAGTTTATTGGCGCTGAGTGTACAAGTCTATGGCAAGCCACGTATTGCCGCGCGCATTCCAGCAAGCGCGTTCTTTCCCGCGCCCAAAGTGGATTCAGCGGTTCTGATTGTTGATATTTATCCAACCCCGCTGATTCAACCATCACATTTGGAAACATTCTTTCAACTAATCAAAGCCGGTTTCAGCCAAAAAAGAAAAACACTGCGCAACTCGCTTTCAGCGGGATTACACATTTCCACAACCGAAACAGAATCCTTATTAAAGAATGCAAATATCGATTCAATGCGCCGCGCCGAAACACTATCAATCGCTGAATGGGAAATGTTATGTGAGTTAATCAACAAGACGGCTTGAAAGCCGTCTTGTTCGTTTATGCTTGCATTACACGCGCTGCACTGCCGCGTCTACGTAAATCGCGATAATTCCATAAGACCTGCCAGATGCGCAAAGCAGCTTCTGCCTGAATCCTGAAAGACATCTTGGATTTTCCCCAGCGACGATCCGCGAAATAAATTGGCGATTCACCAATACTATATTTAAGACAATGCGCGAGATACACCATCTCGACCAAAAAAATATATCCGCTGGACTGAATCCGTTCGAACGGCATGCCCTGCAGCGTTTCGCGTCGCCAAAGACGAAAGCCCGTAGTCACATCGTGCAAAGGCAAACTCAAAATACTGCGCGCATAAAAGTTGGCAAACGCCGAAAGATTCTTGCGCCAAAGCGGCCATTGTCGATCCACAGAACCGCCGCTGACATAACGCGAACCGAGCACCACATCATGTGATTCGAGCAGCTTCGCCATGGGGACCAGCGACTCAGGATCATGTGAAAAATCGGCATCCATTTGTGCAATGGCATCCGTTCCATTTTGCATGACCAGGCGAAAGCCATCGAGATAGGCGGTGCGTAAACCGAGTTTCCCCATCCGATGCAAAACTCGAATCCGGGAATCGGAAGCAGCCAATCGGTCCGCGATTTGACCCGTGCCGTCCGGGCTGTTGTCATCCACCACAAGCAGATTCAAATCAAGCGGAAGCGTAAATAAAGCGGAGACCAGCTTGGGCAGGTTCTCCGCTTCGTTATAGGTTGGAGTTACAACCGTGATCTTCAAACCACGCTCCTATTTTTTCAGTCGCAAGAGCTCCACTTTAATTTGGTCAGGGCCATTAAAGCGACCAGCCGCAGATGGGAGTTCAGCCAGTTTGATAGCAAGCCGATTCTTACTCTTCGAGGCTTGCTCGCGATCTTTGATGGGATAAAAGTAATCGAGCGATTGCTCCAAACGCGAACGCAGACGTTCCTGCAACGGCGAAAGATTCGTAGTCGGAACAATAAGGACGAAATCAGTCGGGCTGATGTGGCCGAGGAAATCTTCCGGGCTGCTGATCTCGCGTAATGTGTTGGTGATCATGACGCTGATCGCCCGCAGCACATCATCAGAAGCCACAAAGCCATAGGCTTCGCGGAACGCGTCCATGTTTTCAAGCGAAACCAATAACAAGCCTACGCTCTTTTTCTGCATCGCTTCGGCGAGGCGTTCATCTGTCAGCGCGCCTTCGGGCAATCCGCTGACCGGATTGTTGAGCGAACCCTGCGACATGCGCTTGAGCGCGTTGCGAACGCGAAGGCGCAATTCCTGCACATCGAACGGCTTCGTGATGTAATCGTCGGCGCCCAATTCCAACCCTTGCAAGCGATCGGCGCGCTCGCGCTTTTCGGTAAGGAAAATGATCGGGATGTCCTGCGTGCGACGGTCATTGCGCAGGCGACGCGCTACTTCATAGCCGTCAATATCTGGAAGACGAATATCGAGAATCACCAAATCCGGGTGAACAGTCTGTGATGACAGAACGCCATCCTCACCCCAATTCACAGTATAGACCTCATAGCCTTGAACGCGAAAATACGCGTTCAACATTTCGGCCACATCGAGGTCGTCTTCTACGATCAGAATTTTTGATTTTGCGTCGGGCATATCCCCTGCCTAGGCAATCGGCTCTTTTTGGATAACGAATTCACAAACGTCATCACCTACGGCAACACATTTAGACTCGTTTACGCGGAACTCGTTACCACCAGAAACCCATTTGAGGGCTTCCTGCAGCAAGCCAGTTGCAATGAAACAAACTGGCTTGTCAGCGTTATGGCGCTGCCAGCAAACAGGGCACTTATGGATCGTCCAAATAAATTCGTTATCTTTTTCTTCTACTGTGCTGTACTGGTCACTTAATTGAGAAAAGATTTTTGCAAACGCCGGCAAACCAATACGCAACTTGGACTGAAGCGGCAAGACCACAAATGCGAGATCGGCCACGCCAGCCAAAGCGCCAAAATTCTTCAAAGCATCGGAGAACGTTGCCCGTCCCGCACGAAGCGCCAAACCGCGCCCGCCGCGTGGACCATACATTTCTTCCAGCGCCACCCCGACCGCGGAAAGTTCCGCGAAATCGAATCCTTTATCGAGGTTGTCCGGGGGATAGTTTTCGATGTAGTTTGTGAGGCCTGCAAGATTCAAAATGGCATTCAAGCCATTTTTCCCCATCACCTCTTCGAGGGACTTGATCATGATCAGGCCAAACTTGTTGGGATAATACAGACCGCTTTTTTCAACGGGGCTCATGGTACGGACTCCACTAAATCAGTTTCGCCAGATCTTCAGCAGCACGGCGCATTTCGAGCAGGATCAAACCCAATTTGGCTTGTTCACGTGCGAGAGCGGTTAGCACAGCTTCCTCACCAACCGACATCAACACCACGTATCCTTTTTGTCCTTTTATATAAACCTGTTCGAGCGAACCACGACCCAATTCCGTCGCGATGCGCTCGCCCAAAGATAGCATAGCCGCCGACATTGCTGAAACACGATCCTCTTCCACACCTTGAGGAAGCGCAGAAGCAATGCTCAATCCATCCACACTGACGATCGCGGAGGCTTCTATATCAGGAGAAGAAGCCTGCAACTCGCGCAGGCGATCCACCATTTGTTGCGTACGTGACTTGGCCAAACCAACCCTCCTGCTAAAGATGAACACCGCGCAAATCACGCGGGCTTCGACTACAATGACTGAACAAATTTAGCACATGGGCAAGATTGTGTCAAGTTTGCGTTATCAGGTTTGCAAATCAGTAAACCAATGATGGCATGCTATAATGCCGGGCGTTCGAGGAGTGCATGAAAAAAATCCTGATTTCGATGCTCGGGCTTGCGTTCATATTCTCAATTCTTCCCACAAAAGGCGTTTCGGCACAAGATCCACTTCCGCCGGAACCCAACAGCGGCGCGGTGGTTTGCTCCCCAAATGTCTATCTGACTCAACCGGATAATTGCCTTCCGCTTGGGCCTTCGGCCTATTTAACCGACTTGGCAAAACTCGGCCTGACGATTCCGCCGCGTCCCCTGCCCGCTTCTAAACCGGACCCGAGCTTGACTCAGCTTCCCTATTCATACTTCCATCTTCAAGAGGGACAATACGTTCCAATTTATAGCGCACCCGGAGATACGGGAGCCGGCGTTCAGCAATTCCCGCCTGGTTTTGTCTATATTTCCTACACTGATAGAGTAGACCAAAACGGAATCTACTATCGCACCCAGAGCGGCGGATGGATTCCCGGCAAAGGCGCGCGCGTTGGCGAAATATCCAACTTTCAAGGTTTACAGTTCTATGCCACGCCGCGCAACTCCTTCGGTTGGGCATTCGAGCAGATCCCGGTCAAGAGCGCGCCCGGCTATAACACTCCTAACACAAGCAAACAAATCTATCCATTTCAAGTTGTTCAGATCTACGATACAAAGAATGTAGATAATGCCGATTGGAATATGATCGGCCCGGATGAATGGGTAGAAGCGCGTAAAGTCGCGCAAGTAGTTATCAACACTACGCCGCCTCAAGGTGTGACGAACGGTCGCTGGATCGATGTCAACCTGGCGGAACAATCATTGGCAGTATATGATAAAAACCAACTTGTATTTGCTACTGTGATTGCCAGTGGAATGGAGCCGTTTTGGACTCGCCCGGGTCTTTTTCAAATTAGAGAGAAAAAAGCCAGTGAGACCATGCGTAATAACGATCCATCTGCTTTTTATTATCTCGAAGACGTTCCATGGACCATGTACTTTGACGCGGCACGCGCGTTGCATGGCGCATATTGGCGCACGCGGTTCGGATACGCACAGTCACATGGCTGTGTCAATCTCTCGGTCGGCGATGCGCATTGGTTATTCAATTGGGCTGTCGAAGGAGATTGGGTCTATGTGCACGATCCTTCGGGCCAAACTCCCACCGATCCAAGCTTATATAGTAACGACGCATATTGACACCCATTGTTGGGCATGATAAACTATTGCCCGCTTCAAGATTGGTCCCGTGGTGTAGCGGTTTAACATGCGGCCCTGTCAAGGCCGAGATCGCGGGTTCGAACCCCGTCGGGACCGCCAAGGATACAAGAAAAGAACCGACTCTTCTGGTCGGTTCTTTTCTTGTTTTATACCAATCTTCTTACATCAAATATTCATGCAAATATTTATGTTATTGCCTACAAAGAATCTGATAAAAGAATCGAGAATTTGGTTCCGTCTGCATTACTTTCCGCCCAAATCTTCCCCCCGTGCAACTCCACAATGGATTTTGCAATTGCCAGTCCTAAGCCAGATTCGTTCCCACTGCGAGATGGATCGCCGCGATATGAGCGTTCGAAGATGTGTGGAAGATCTTCTGCAGAGATTCCGCTACCATTATCTTTAATGCTCACGATCAGACTCCCTTCAGCTCGCTTTGCAGATAAAGAAATTTCCCCACCTTCAAGTGTATACCGCAACGAGTTGCTGACGAGGTTTCCCAACACCTGTTCCATGCGTTCCATATCAACTCTAATTTCCGGCAAATTGGAATCAATATCAAGATTTAGCTTTATACGTTGCTGTTCCGCTTGATGGAGATACGTTGTTGCAACTTGTTCCAACAATTCATGCGGGGCAACAATTTGAAGATGAAGTTTCAGCTCATGCGCATCTGCAAGCGACAGTGTGCGCAAATCATCTACCAAATGTTGAAGATGCTCAACTTCTGTCTGCATAATCTGGAAACGTTCTGGAGTGGGTTGAAGTTTTCCATCCTGTAACGATTCGAGATAGCCGCCAATCACGGTTAAAGGATTGCGCAAATCGTGTGCAATATCAGCAGTCATCTGCCGACGCGCTTGATTGGCTTGCGCCAATTCAGCGCTCATTTGATTGAATGATTGTGCCAATTCGCCAAGCTCATCCTTCGAACGCACCGGAACTTTTCGATCAAGTTTTCCTTGCGCCATTTCATATGTCGCGTTCGCGATCTCGCGAATCTGACGCGTCAATGAGCGGGCTACAAACAACCCCAAGATCAAAGCCAGCAAAACTCCACCTAAGCCTGCGATCCACAATGCCTGGTTGATCTGGTCGATATATTTTTGATCAAGGGGTTTGCGCGCCAATGGTTGGCCCGTGGAAA
>DATKNJ010000323.1:0-3424 GCA_035541395.1 Anaerolineales bacterium | reverse complement strand
GATTTTGTTCTCGTATTCGGCTACACCCTGGGGACCGTGGAGCAAGCCCCAGGTCCTGTTTGACGCGACGCGGGACGGCGCCTTCGGGAAGTTCATCCACGATCCCAACCTCGTTCCTGACGATGGTTTGGCAGGCCCGGTTATCGGCCAAGGGAAAAGCAATCCGAATGCTGTTCGAGGAGGGACTTACGCTCCTTACGTTGTGGAACGTTGGACGAAAGTTCAAGGCTCCGAGTTGGATATTTATTATGTGTTGTCAACATGGAATCCCTATGTTGTGGTCTTGATGAAATCGCGTTTGCAGATTGAGTAATGTATGCAGCGAGAGAATCCTTTTTGTTTTATTGGTAAGGAGAATAGGAATGAACAGGCAAATGATTTTATTCGCACTCGTTTTGGTGTTAGCGTCTTTGGCATGTAAGGCGTCAGCCCAGGCAACGCCGATTCCCACACAGGAGCCTACACTTACTTCTCGGCCTCTCCCAACGCTCACTTCTTTGCCTCTTCCAACGGATACATAACCTGCTCCTACGCAGCCTGCTCCTTCTGTTACACCCGCTGTGGCTGATAGTCAATCAGACATGGCAGGAGGTGAGGCGGCCCTAGCCACCCGCCAGCAAGTAGAAGAAGTACTGGTGCACGCCAGGGATGCGAAACGCGACATTACTTACTGTACTGTGGATGGCGTCGATCTTAAGATGGACATGTATTTTCCCAAGGGAACAACGAGCGCAACTCCGCTGGCAGTTTTTATTCACGGCGGCGGATGGAGTAAAGGCGATAAGAGCGCAGGCGCGGGTGTGTCCGATTACCCTGCTTTGCTTGATGCGGGTTTCACAGTGGCATCACTCGATTACCGTCTCGCACCACAATACCAGTTTCCAGTGATGATCGAAGATGTCAAATGCGCGATTCGTTCTTTGCGTGAGAATGCAAATCAATACAATATTGATCCGAATCGAATTGGCGTATGGGGACTTAGTGCGGGAAGTCATCTCGCTATGTTGCTGGGAGTGACGGATCAAAGCGCCGGTTTTGATGTAGGCCAATACCTCGACCAATCCAGCCGCGTACAGGCTGTGGTAGATATGTCTGGGCCTGCAGTTCTGGGCACGAATTTTTCGCCAGCTTTTGTCCAAGCCAGGAATGAGGTTTTTGGTAATTATGATCTGGCCAAAGCCAGCCCGGTCACGTATGTTACCTCGGATGATCCACCTTTTCTGATCATTCAAGGGGATCGGGATGTTGTTGTGCCCATTAAATCGGGTCAAGCTCAGAAGCTTTATGACACGCTCATTGCTGCAAATGTCCCTGTCCAGATGGTGGTTGTGAAAGGTGGCCCACATACGCTGGACGCGCCCAATGAGTCTCCTTCACGTGCGGAATTAACGCAGATGATCGTCACATTTTTTAGCGATTATTTGAAATAAGAAAAGAGGAGCGATGTTCATCGCTCCTCTTGTTATCTCCAAAGATGTTCTATTTTTGCATGTGACTAAGAACCCACAGCGACATTCCTTGAATCGCCAGCGCGGCAACCGTCGCTGCAAGAAAAGATGCGGCGATTCCGGCATGTTCGATTAACAATCCCAACGTGATAAAGAATCCTGCGAAGGCGAACATGCCATACAACAAGCCGCGCAAAACGTGCGCCGCGGCGGCTGGTCCTTGTTGTTGGTGTGCGAAGATGGAAAGGATGGTGACATATAACGGAATGGTCGCCAGCAAACCGGTCAGGCGCGGGCCGATGAACGAAGCGCTGCCGGTCAGCAAAAGAATAAAACTGGTCCCGATCAAAATACGAGCGGGCAAGTCCCAACGTCCCGGTTCGCGATCATTCGCTTGGACGACTTCGCCTTTGGGCATGAGATACAAGCCCAGCGCGATGGCCGCGATCACTGCCAGAAAAAGCGGCACGAGAGGAAAGCTCGCATTTTGTAAAAGTGTTGTGCTGATTCCAAAAAGGAGCAGGCTTCCGGTAATTGCAATCGGCCAACGAAAACGCGTGGCCAGCCATGCGTATGTCAATGCATAAATCACCAACGAGAAACCGCCGCTCAACACGCCTAGGCTGGCATCCTTTGCGAAAGTCGCACCCTCTGTGATTGCTACGAAAAAAACGACCGGCCCGGACGTCAATGGCATCCCGACGATCCAGCCGCTAACCGCTTCTCCCCAGCGACGGCCTGCAAGACTCGCCGATCCGATGATCAACGGCGCCATGATAAGTTTGAGCACAAAGATGTTCATGGATGAATTGTTGTGATGATGGTGTTCTTCGCGCCCGCCTCGCGCAGGGACCTTGAAACTGTTTCCGCTACATCAGGCGCGACCAAGGCGATCATGTTACCGCCGCGCCCGCCGCCGGACATTTTCGCACCGAACGCGCCTGCTTCGCGCGCTGTGCTCGCTAAATTATCCAATTCGGGCGAAGAGACCGTTAACTCTTGAAGCAAGGCGTGATTCTGATTCATCAATCCGCCAAGTCCTTTTATCTTTCCTGTTTCAATAAAATCTCGCGCTTGTTTTGCAACATCTCCAATCTCATCGAAAACTTTTTCCCATTTGGTTTTATCCGATTCCCATAACTTGCGCACATCGCCCACAGATTCCTTGGTCTGTGCGGAGATGCCCGTATCTCCGATCACAATGGTAAACGGTGATCCGACGACAAAGGTTTCAATCGGCTGGCCTTTGACAAAATAAACTGGCTTTGCATAAGTGATGACGGTGTTATCGATTCCCGATGGCGTGCCGTGATGAATCTTTTCGATTTCATACGCGAACGCGTTGACTTGCTCGTCGCTCATCGCATGATGAAGATGCGCGGCCAACGCGCGAATCAACGCAACGGATACCGCCGCGCCGGAGCCGAGTCCCGAAGCAACAGGAATGGTCGATGTAATTTTTATATCAAGGCCCCCCTCCGTCTCCCCCCATGTTCTATGAACATGGGGGGAGAGCCAGAGGGGGGTGATAACGGAGGCAAGCGGATGGTCAGAAGGAAGCGAATTTAGTTCGGCGCGGAGATTCACGTTCGGCGCGTCGATCCAAATTCCGGCGCGGGAAGAATCCGAGACATCAACGTCTGCATGCACTTGTGTAACGGGCATGGCCAAGGCAGGCCGTCCGTATACGACCGCATGTTCACCGAATAGAATAATTTTGCCGGGAGCAGAAGCCGAGGTCATGACCGAGGTCACGAGAGATAAAAGACAGCCAGCACAACCAAAGCCCATAAGACCAGGGCGATTTGAAACGGGCGATCAGTGAGCAGAATCTCTTCCGGCTCGCCGCCCGCTTGCTCTACATGAATTAAGTAGAGATAACGGAAGATCGCATACAGCACGAATGGAATCGTCAACATCATGCTGTGATTGGCGGGCAGGTTGACCGCGGAGAAAGTGTACAGACTGTAAGCCAC
>DATKNJ010000322.1:0-3239 GCA_035541395.1 Anaerolineales bacterium | reverse complement strand
AACTGGGTAATCCCGAGCGAGCCTGGCTCACCATTGCCATGGCATCCACACTGGCCGGAAACCTTACGCTGCTTGGGTCGGTCGCCAATCTCATCGTCGCCGAAATTGCACGCACCCAAGGGGTAAAGCTATCTTTTCGTGAATACATTCGAGCGGGTGTTCCCATCACATTGGTAACAATTCTCGTTGGGATTTTCTGGTTAAGCGTTGTTGCCTGAAAGGCGATCCCAGATTTCTCACACTTACTTTCTGGTATAGTAATAGAAATCCGCCATGAAAAAAACGAACGAATCATCGCTTCGCGTGCTCGTAGTCGAAGATGAACAGACCATCATCGAGTTCCTGCGCGTGGGTCTGACGTATGAGCATTGGGACGCCACAGTTGCCCAAGATGGTCCTTCTGGGTTGGCGTCCGCTCGCCAAAAAGAATTTGATTTGATCATTCTGGACATTATGCTGCCCGGCCTCGATGGATTTGAATTGTGCCGACAATTGCGCGAGGAAGAGAACGATGTCCCGATCATTATGCTTACAGCTCGCAAGGATGTTGCTGATCGTGTGAGCGGACTTAACATTGGCGCAGACGATTACATTACTAAACCATTCAGTTTTGATGAACTGCTTGCACGCATCAACGCTGTTCTTCGGCGGCGCGGCAAATCCGCCGAGAGACCGATCCTCCATGCTCTGGATTTGAGTCTTAATCCGGAAACTCACGAGGCCTATAAAGATGGGACTCCGTTGGATCTTTCAGCAATTGATTTTGCGCTGCTCGAATTATTCATGCGCCATCCGCGCCGTGTGTTCACGCGCGAGACGTTACTCAATCGCATTTGGGGCTACGATTACGTGGGCGACACAAATGTTGTTGAGGTGCATATCGGTCACTTGCGCCAGGCTATCAGCGATAACAGCCGGGAAGTGATCCGCACTGTCTATGGTGTTGGTTACAGCTTCAGGCCAAACGATGCGTAACTGGTGGCGAAATCTTCCTCTCGGCTCCCGCCTGACAACCTTATCAGTCGGCTTGCTCACCGCGTTGTTGGGAACATTAGGCAGCGTCTTGTACTTCAATCTTCGCAGGTTTCTGCATCGCAGTACAGCATTGCGCGTCCGCGCTCAGGCAAAACCTATTATCGAGCTCCAGCTTACACACACTCAATCCGCGAAGCTGGAATCCATAGCCACAGAGTTAAGTCAGGCGCTGACCTCGCGTGACACGACTGCTACCATCTTTGATCATCAGGGAAAGTTTCTTGCAAATGGTCGCCGTCTTCCAGAGGAACCGGAGGCCATACCGCCGCAACGAGATCAGTTATTGCGCGCCCTGAATGGTGAAAAGGATATTACTTACACGGCCTCATCCAGGAAGCAACGCGCTCAAATTGCATTAATCCCTTTAAAGCGCGCGCCGCCTTCTGGAGACGTTTTAGGAATTGCACAATTGACCACGCCGTTGACCCAAGTTGACGATGTCCTTGCTCGTCAGCGCAAGATATTGGCTCTGGGAACGCTCATCACGGCAGGGCTTGGAATTTTGGGCGAACTCTGGCTGACCCGAACATCTCTCAAGCCTCTCCAGCACGTCATCGCGACTATTCAACACATCGCCGACGGTGACCTCAGTCAGCGTGTGCAATTGCCGCGCACTCAAGATGAAGTGGGCCAACTTTCCACTACTGTCGACCAGATGGCGGGTAATATTGAATCGGCTTTTGAGAGTCAATCTCGCTTTGTTTCTTCAGCGGCTCATGAGTTGCGTACACCGCTCACCGCCCTGCTGGGCTCGCTGGAAGTTTTGCAAAGAGGCTCACAGGATGACCCGGCCTCGATGCGTCTATTATTGCAGGGGATGCATCATGAGGTGACGCGCCTGAATCGCTTGACCGAACAGTTGCTAACGTTGACACGCTTGGATGTGCCCGATGCAATCAAGCCCGGAAATATCGATCTGGTCGAATTCATCCAGGAGGTATATCAACAGACTCAATACATTGTGGGCAACCGCGAGTTCAAAGTAATTCAGGGACCGACAGTTCAACTCGAAGCGGATGCAGATTTAATCAAGCAGGTATTTTTCAATCTTATCGATAATGCTGTTCAGCACACCGACCCCAAAGGTCGTATCGAACTTTCTTGGACAGTCATCCAACAAGAAGTCGTTATTTCTGTAGCTGATAACGGTGAAGGGATCACAGCGCAAGACTTGCCGCATGTCTTCGAACGGTTTTACACAGGCGACCGCTCACGCTCGCGCCGACATGGTGGAACAGGATTGGGTTTGACGATTGTCCATGCCATCATCGCAGCGCATCAAGGGGAAATCAAAATAGTTACGTCGCCAAATCACGGTACTCGTTTTGATATTATTTTGCCGTTGCAGCAGTCAAGTGACTAGATCGAGCACGAGTCTATCTCCAATAGGTATAGACGAGAGATGGGTCATAGTGTACCCGTTTGGGTAATAGACGTGCCTTTTCCATGCCATCTATAATTCAAGGCGTAATTATTTATATTGAATTGGAATTATTCCAGTTCATTCATTATCCCGGAGGACTTAATCGAATGGCAAAAACTGTAAAAGACGTGCTCGCATTGGCAAAGAACACGCAAATGGTGGATTTCCGATTTATCGATCTCCCCGGAACCTGGCAGCATTTCAGTATTCCCTCTCCTACGCTAGATGAATCGATTTTTGAAGAAGGCATCGGCTTCGATGGCTCATCCATTCGTGGTTTCAAGGAAATCAACGAATCAGATATGTTGCTCCTCCCGGACCCCAACTCTGCTTTCGTTGATCCCGTTTTGGAAGTTCCCACACTGGTATTGATCTGCGATGTTTACGATCCGATCACGTCTCAACCTTATGAGCGCGACCCACGCTTTATCGCACGCAAGGCCGAAGAATATTTGAAGAAGAGCAAGATTGCGGATGTCAGTTACTGGGGACCGGAGGCCGAATTCTTCCTCTTCAGCGATGTACGCTATGGCGGCGGCACCAATTCCAGTTTCTACTATGTCGATAGCAATGAAGGCTGGTGGAAATCCGGCGAAGATACCAAACCGAATTTTGGCGGTCAGATCGCCCCGAAGCGTGGTTACTTCCCCACCCCTCCGGCGGACACATTACAGGACATCCGCAGTAAGATTGTTCTCTCGCTCATTGCGGCAGGCGTGGACGTTGAAGTGCACCACCACGAAGTGGCGACCGCCGGTCAATGCGAAATTGACATGCGCTT